>JAKQNG010000325.1 GCA_029565915.1 Deltaproteobacteria bacterium | reverse complement strand
CGCCGTCCACGAAGATGAGGTTGCGGTCGCCGGTCAACCCGCGGATGACCGGTGCGGCACTGCCCCGGAAGGCCTCCTGCACGTAGATGCCGGGCAACGGGGCCAGCAGGCCGGCCAGATCCGCCGCCTGTCCGGACCGGTGTTCGTCCGCGCTGAGTGTATCGGCGCTGTGGTCTGCGGCAAATGACGGATCGGCATCTGCGACGTCGGCCTCCTGGGCAGCAACGACCGCCGGCACCCACACGGGCAGGAGGGCCGCCAGCATCCACACCGACCATTGTCCCCGGTTTGTCGTCATCGGTTGTTCACCATCCTGTGCAAAATGCAACTGCTGCTGTCGCCGGCAATTGTGCCGGAATTTACAGAAAAATAAAAGATGTACATACGCGACCCGCAGGTCCGGAGGCGGACGTGGGGCGCGTCCCGTCCGTCGATGGACGTCTGCACTGCGCCCTTCATTGACAAAACACCCGACCTTGGGCACCGTCTTCTGTCAGATGGAGGTCCCCATGCTTACCCCGGAACGCAGAAGTATCGTTGAACTGTTAATTGCCCTCGCCTGGTCGGACGGCCGTGTGGACAGCGAAGAAATGGACATCGTGGATGCACTGCTCGACGCCTTCAACACATCGGCGGAAGAGGCGGATGCGCTGCGCCGCTGGGCAAAGGAGCCCCGCACCCTCGAAGAGGTGGATGTCAGCGGCCTCTCCCGCAGCGATTTGACGCTGGCCCTGCAGCACGGGGTTCTGCTCGCCTACATTGACGGCGAGTTTTCGGAAAAGGAAGCCACCCTCATCGACCGGCTCATTCTGCGCCTCGGACTGTCCGCGGAGGATGCCCAGCCCATCCTGGAATCTGCTGCCGCCTTTGCGAAAAGCCTTCTGCCCGAACTCGACTCCTGATTCACACCAATGATTACCACATTCATGAAAATCCTGGTGAGACTGCCCCTCGCCTGGCCGCGGGCGGTCATCGCTGTATCCATTCTGCTCATGCTCCTGGCCGGGGCATTCATACCGCGGTTGCACGTATCGACGGATCGAAACCTGCTGGCGGGCACGGACAGCGATGAGTTCAAACGCCGCGAAAAGGTGAGCGAAATGTTCGGCACGGCCCTGGTGTCGGTGGTGGTGCTCTCTGCGCCGACAAAGGAAACCGCACACCGGGCAGCCGATCATCTGGCGGCTTCCCTGAAGCGGCATCCGTCCGTCATCAAGGACGTTTTCCACCGGGCGGACATCGCCTTCTTCGAACGCCACGGGCTGATGTTCGCATCCCCCGCCACCGTGAATCAGGTCGTCGACACGTTGACCGACAACCGCGACGGGCTGCGCGTATTGTCCGATGCGGACGACCTGTCTCAACTCGTGGTGGAAGGGGCCGATCAATTGTCCCGCCAGGCCGTTCCCGAAAACGCGCCGGCGGTTGAAATCGACAAGGGGTTCCGATTTTTCGAAAATGTGCTGGCCGATATCGAGCGCTGGTTCGCCGATCCCGGGCTGGCGCGAATCCCGGCGATCGATCAACTCTGGGAAGGCAGCGCTTCCTTTGCCGGCCGGGGCGACAATGGCGGCTACCTGACCGACAACGACGGCAGGTCGCCGTCCCTCGTGGTGCTGTTCGTGCAGCCCGCCAGCAACTCTCAGGCCATGGAAGTGGTGGAGCCCCTGACCGACCTCATCCGCGCAAAGGCCCGCGCCACCGAGCAGAAATTCCGGGGCACCCGCGCCCTGGTCAGCGGTATGCCCTCCCTGCAGACGGACGAACTGCGCCTCGTGACGAGGGACTGCCTCGTGGCGGGCATCGCCTCCGGGCTGGGGGTGCTGCTGGTGTTCATGATCGCCTTCCGGTCCCTGCGGGTCAGCCTGTTCCTGGTGCTGCCCCTCGGCGTGGGCCTCATCTGGTCCGCGGGATTCACCGGCGCCCTGTACGGCCACCTGACGATGATCACGTCCTACTTTGCTGCGGTCCTCTTCGGCCTCGGCGTGGCCTTCACCATCCACATCGTCGCCAGATTTCACGAGGCCCTGCTCGCCGGGCTGGACCGGCGGCAGTCCGTGGAGGCAGCGGTCATGGGCGCCGGGCCCGGTGTGTTCGTCGGCGGGGCCACCACCGCACTGGCGTTTGCGGCCATCGTATTTTCGGAATTCCGGGGCTTTGCCGAAATGGGCGTCATTTCCGCCATGGGCGTGATGCTGATCCTCTTTGCCAATCTCACCCTGCTGCCGGCGGCGCTGCTGCTGTGGCATCCGGGAAAGGACGCCGCCATTGCGGAGCGGGCGCCGGGAACCTTCTGGGCGTCCATCGCCCGTTCGCGCATTGTGGTGCCGGCCCTGGCGGGCATCCTGATGGTCGCCGGCGTGGTGACTGCCCGGGGTGTCCGGTTCAACTATGCGGTCGAAAGCATGCTGCCCGGCAATTCCGAAGCCGTGGAGGCCATCATGCTGCTGAATACGCGAACAGATTTTTCCACCGCCTATTCGGTGTCCGTGGCCGCATCCAAAGAAGATGCGGCCGCCCTCGCCCGGCGGTTCCGGGCCCTGCGAACGGTCTCCCGCGCCGAAACGGTAACTGATTTTGTGCCCTTCGAGCAAAAACAGAAAATCCGCACCCTGCAGGGCCTGCCGGCGGACCTCCGCGCGGAGATCCGCGATCTGGCGGTTGCCTGGCGGAACAGACAGCAGCAGTCCTCTGCACTCACCGCCGCCGGCCTTGCGGCCTCTCTCGACGAGCTCTCCGACACGCTCAGCGACCTGTCGTTCGACGCAAAACGCGCCGGCCGTGCAGAGGCGGCTGCGCTTCTGCGGATGTCAAAACTGGCCCGGCGGACCGCCGGAAAGGTGAAACAAGGCAACGATGCCCGCGCCGCGCAGCTCGATCAATACGTGTCCGGACTTATCGCCAGAGGGCTGACCGTGCTCTCCGACGGTCTCAGCGACAGCGGCTTCGGCGTGGATGACCTGCCGGAAACCGTCCGGGGACGCTACGTGAGTCCCGATGGAAAACATTTCGCGGTCCTCGTGTTTCCGTCCGGCGATATCGGCCAGCGGGATTTCTTTTACCGCCACGTGGATGAGCTGTTGTCGGTGGATCCGGGCATCACCGGACACGTGGTGACCCACCGGCGTTTCACCGAGATGGTCCATCGGGGCTTTGTCCAGGCGGTGATTCTCTCTTTCATTGCCGTGCTGCTGCTGGTCATTCTCGACCTGCGCACCTGGAAGGGCGTGGCCATGGCCCTGCTGCCCGTGGTGCTGGCGTCGGGATGCACGGCCTTTGTCATGTACATCACCGGATTCATGCTGAACTACGCCAACATCATGGCCCTGCCCATCCTCATCGGCACGGGAGTGGACTACGGGGTCCACCTGGCCCATCGCACCGCCCAGTCCGGCAGCGTGGTCGTCGCCGCCCGGACCACGGGGCGGGCCATCGCCCTGTCGGGGATCACCACCCTCATCGGATTCGGCAGTCTCATTCTGGGCAACCACTGGGGCGTACGCAGCCTGGGACTCCTCCTGTGCATCGGCATCACCTTTGCACTGCTGGGGGCCATGGTGGTGCTGCCGGGCCTCTTCCGGAGCCGGGATGAGGCGACGTCGAAATGACCACCCTGAAATTCGCGTGCCTGCAGACGGACATCGTCTGGGAGTCGCCACCGGACAATTTTGATCCGGTGGCCGCGCGCATCGCCCGGGCGGCGGAACTGGGCGCCGATGTCATTGTGCTGCCCGAAATGTTTGCCACGGGGTTTTCCATGAACCCTTCCCTCGCGCAGGACGTGGATGGTCCCATCGCCTCGTTTCTGACGGCGCAGGCGGCCCGGCACCGCGTCTGCATCATCGCGGGCATCATGCTGACCGGATCGCCCAGACCGGCAAACGGGGCGCTGGTGTTCGATCGAACGGGCACGGTGATGGCCCGCTATCACAAGGTACACCTCTTTGCCCATGCCGGAGAAAATGAAGTGCTGGCGCCCGGCGACGGCCCCGTGGTGTTCGCGCTGGACGGCCTGCGGTGCAGCGTGTTCATCTGCTTTGATCTGCGGTTTCCCGAGCTGTTCCGGCCGGTGGCAGAACAAGTGGACGCGATGGTCGTCCTTGCCTCGTGGCCCGGCTCCAGACAACAGCACTTTGACACCCTGCTCGAAGCGCGGGCCATCGAAAACCAGTGCTACGTGGTGGGTGTCAACCGGGTGGGACAGGGCGGCGGCATTGCCTACGACGGCGGCAGCGCCATCATCGCCCCCGGCGGCCAGGTGCTGCAGCGGATGTACGAAGAGGACACCATCGTCTCCGCCGCCGTGGACACGGGGGTGGTGGCCCGCATCCGGCGCGACTTTCCATTCCTTCCCGGCATGACGCAGCGATGACCCTTCTCGTTGCCAGCCAGCTGGTTGTTTCGTTCGGCGGCCATCCGCTCCTCGACGGCGTGCACCTGCGCCTCGACGAGGGAGAACGGGTCTGTCTGGTGGGGCGCAACGGATGCGGAAAAACCACCCTGCTCGACATCATCGCCGGACGCCGGCAGCCCGACGAAGGCGAAGTGGTGCGGCTGGGCGGCGCGCGGGTGGCCCTTCTTCCCCAGCAGGTGCCGGCCCATCTGTCGGGGACCTGTCTCAACGTCGTCTGTGAAGGGCTCTCCCGGGAACGGCCCGAGGATGCCCTTCACCTGGCCGAAGCCGCCCTCTCCCGCGTGGAAATCGACGGCCGCATGGACGCCGGGGCCCTGTCCGGCGGTCAGAAACGCCGCCTGCTGCTGGCCGCGGCGCTGGTCCATCAGCCCGATGTGCTGCTCCTCGACGAGCCCAGCAACCATCTGGACGTGGCCACCATCGAATGGCTGGAAAACTTTCTGCTCCGGTTTCAGGGGGCGCTGCTGTTTGTCAGCCACGACAGGGCCTTCATCCGGCGCCTGGCGACACGGGTGGTCGAAATCGATCGCGGCCGCATGACGAGCTGGCCGGGCGGTTACGACCAGTATCTCGAAGGAAAGGCCGCCGCGCTGGAGGTGGAAGAGCGGCAGAGCGACAAGTTCGATCGCCTCCTGGCCCGGGAGGAAGCGTGGATTCGCAAGGGCATTGAGGCCCGCCGCACCCGCAACGAAGGGCGCGTGCGCAATCTGCTGCGACTGCGGCAACAGGCGGCAGAACGGCGACAGCGCACCGGCACCGCGGATTTCCACATCCAGAAAGGAGACCGCACCAGTCGCCGGGTGGTCACGATGAAAGGCGTTTCATTTCACTACGTTCCCCAAAAGCCCATTGTCGACCATCTGGACCTGACCATTTACCGGGGTGATCGCATCGGCATCATCGGGCCCAACGGATGCGGCAAGACCACGCTGCTCAAGCTGATGCTCGGTGAAATCACGCCCACGGCCGGCGACGTGGAGCCGGGGGACCATCTCCAGATCGCCTACCTCGACCAGCTGCGACACGCGCTGGATGAAGAAAAGACCGTTGCGCAGAACGTAGCGGACGGCACGGACAGCGTGATCATCGACGGCAAACCGCGACATGTGAATGCGTACCTGCAGGATTTTCTCTTTTCGACCGATCGGGCAAACTCGCCCATCCGCATCCTCTCCGGCGGCGAGCGCAATCGCCTGTTGCTGGCGCGCCTGTTCACGACAAAGGCAAACGTGCTGGTGCTGGACGAGCCCACCAACGATCTGGACACGGAAACCCTGGAACTGCTGGAAGACCGTATCCTCTCCTTTTCGGGCACCTGCCTCATTGTCAGCCATGACCGAGCCTTCCTGAACAACACGGTTACCGGCACGCTGGTGTTCGAGGGTGGCCGGTGGACCGAATACGCGGGGGGCTATGACGACTGGGTGGCCCAGCGGCCCGCATCGCCGACGGACAAGACGGGGGACCGGAATGCCGAGGTGGAAAAGCCGGTGCGGGTCAGGGAGAACCGACGCCGGCTGTCCTACATGGAAGGGCGGGAGCTGGAGGCGCTGCCGGGCCGGATCGACGAACTCGAAAAAGAGCAGGCCGCGCTCCACCGGCAACTGAACGACCCGTCGTTCTATGTCAACCATCCGGCGGACGACGTGCGCCGCGCCGTGGCCAGGCAGGAAGAGATCGAGCAGCTGCTGATGACCGCCCTCGAACGCTGGGAAGAGCTGGAACAACTCCGCGACAACCGGTAATGGCCATCCCCCGACCCCGCGCGATACTTCCATTGAGCGCGCAGAGAAGTCAAAGCAGTTCGTGGTGCCCGGGGCTCCCCACTTCCGGGTGGCCGTGGTGGACGGTTTTAAATCGGGTAACAATCTTGAATACAGGTAATAAAAAGGGTAATATCCTTCCGTGACAAAAACATTGGAAAAGCTGAAGGCAGGCCTGGATGTCATTCCGTCCGACGTGGTCTGGTACCTGTCCGATCTGGGGGTATTCCTGGGTCGACAGCAGCTCTTCTACGCCCAGTCGCCCCAGAAACTGGAGAGCCTCCGGAACCACGCGCTCGTGGAAAGCGCGGTCTCGAGCAACCGGATTGAGGGAATCGAGGTGGATGGCCGGCGTGCAGGTACCCTGGTGTTCGGAAACGCCCCCGCCGCGAACCGGGACGAAGAAGAGGTGCGCGGATACCGGCGGGCCCTCGGATGGATTCACACGGATGCGGGCCGTATCGACTTTTCGCAGGCAACGATTCAGAAACTCCACGGGCTCGCGCGAGGAGAGATATGGGACGCGGGACGGTACAAGGACCGGGACGGTGACATCGTTGAACGGTATGAAAACGGGGAAACCCGGGTGCGGTTCCGAACGGTTTCCGCGTCAAGGACACCGGAGTCGATGTCCGCGCTGGTGAGGCTGTGGCAGGAGTCCACCGGGGAGCGGCGCATTCCGGGTCTGATTGGACTGGCCGCGACCAACCTGGATTTTTTATGCATCCACCCGTTTCGCGACGGCAACGGTCGCGTGTCGCGCCTGATCTGGCTCCTGCAGTGTTATCACCTCGGTTATGAGGTGGGACGGTTCATCAGCCTGGAGCGCATTATTGAACAGAACAGGGATCGATACTACGAAACCCTCGAACAGAGTTCCCACGGCTGGCACGAAGGTACCCACGATCCCTGGCCCTACATCCGCTTCGTGCTGTTTGTCCTGAAGGAGGCCTATCGGGAATTTGAAACCCGGGTGAACCTGATGGCGGAGCCCAGGGGCGCCAAGACCGCCAAGGTCATCTCGGTGATCTCGCAGGAACCGGGGACGTTCACCGTGTCCCACCTTCGCGCGGAGTGTCCGGGCGTCAGCGTGGATATGATCCGGCGCATCCTCAAAGACCTTCAGAAGGAAGGAAAAGTCCGCTGCCAGGGCCGGGGCCGTGGGGCTCGGTGGATCCGCACCGGATAACCCTCTCCCGTGTCAACGGCGTACTCGGCAGCACCTCTGCCAACAGCCGGCGACGAACTCGTCTGAGAGTGCGCGGGCGGGAATTGGAATTCCGGTGGGAATGGCCTCAGAGGGGAGTGAATCCTACTTGCAGGTGTCACTGAGTTGCGGACGCAACGCGGACAGTTGGGACGGGTAGTTGCCGGAAGGAAGCAACACTCATCAGTGCAGTGAACAAATTGACATAAAGCAGCGTTTTCATGGTCTCCTCCTGACCGAAGCATCCTGGACTCCGCTGTGATTGACATCATGGAAAAAATCTTTCCCCGAAGAAAGCCTGTTCAGGATCGTCTGCTGAGTTTGAACAGAATTGAAAAACAGTCAGCAGTGTCACTGAAAAGTTGAACCGGTCCAGACCGGTAATGGCCATCCCCCGACCCGGCGGTATACTTCCATTCAGCGCCAACAAAGGAGGACCACCATGCCGGCAGAACTGATCATGCACAAGGATGTACCCGTCATCTACGCGGACTACCGGGGCCTGAAAACAATGGATGAAATGATTGCACTCCACGAACAGGTGGTCGCACTGCAGCTTGCCAACCTGAAGATTGTGCATCGCCTGATCAACATCACGGGAACGCCCGTGAGCCACGAATTCACGGCCTACCTGCGCAAGAAGTCCAAACAGTTCGTGGTGCCCGGGGCGCCCCACTTCCGGGTGGCGGTGGTGGGGGTCAGCGGCATCCAGAAAATCATCCTCAACGGCATCGCCGCCATCACCACGGGAAACATCACCCGCGCCTTCGACGGGGAAAACGACGCAAGGAACTGGCTCGCCTCCGCCTGAACCGGGTCCGGCAACGTTATCCATCGCGCATCAACTGTCCGGGAAGCTGCGAAACGGTGGTCACGATAACGTTTTCCTTCAATGAATAGAATGCTTCTTCGAGAAGCGGTGACACGACAAATGCCTTCGCAATCTGCAGGTCTGCCATCGCCTGCCAGAGCCCCCGGGTGGTCCGCGGTGCGGTGGACGCCTTGAACTCCACCGCCACCCGCCTCGTTCCCTTCTCCAGGATCAGGTCAACCTCCGCCCCCCGGGCTGTCCGATAAAAAGACGGCGTCCAACCGGGCAGACGGCAACAGACCTGTTCCATTGCGTAGCTTTCCCAGGAGCCGCCGTATACCGGATGTCCCCAAAGCGTATTCATGGAATCGATCTGCAGCAGCGCATGCAGGATGCCACTGTCCCGGATGAACACCTTCGGGCTTTTCACCAGCTGCTTTTTCAGATTCACATGGGCGGGGCGCAGCACACGCACCATGTATGTGTGTTCCAGTATTTCAATGCAGGACTTCACGGTGGGGATGCTCACTCCCACGGAGTCCGCCAGTTTCGACATGTTCAGAACCTGTCCACTGGTATGGGCGAGCATCATCCAGAGACGGTGGATCGTCGATGGGGACGTCCGCAGGCCGAGTGCGGGGATATCCCGCTCCAGATAGGTGCGGATGAACTGCTCCCGCCAGATCAGGCTCTGTTCGTCGTTTTCTGCCAGGCAGCTGTCCGGGAATCCGCCCCGCAGCCAGTGTTCCGGCACTGCGGGAGACGGCAGTTCCCCGATATGGAAGGGGGTCAGGTCCAGAAACGCAATGCGGCCGGCCAGGGTTTCAGACGTCTGTTTCAGCAGTTCCGGGGAAGCCGATCCCAGCATGAGAACCTGGCCGGGTGCACCGGTCTCATCGAGGACGCCGCGCAGGACCGGAAAAAGACCGGGTTCCCGCTGAATTTCATCAAGACAGATGAGTCGCCCGCGGTTGGACAGAAAAAATGCCTCCGGATCGGTCAATCGCCGCTGGTGGGAGGGACGTTCCAGGTCCAGGTACAGGGAGGATGGCGATTCTGCCACCAGCCGACGGGCCAGGGTGGACTTCCCGCACTGGCGGGGACCGAGGATGGCCACGGCCGGAAACCGGGCCAGTCGTTCCCTTACCGTGTCCGCCAGTTGCCGTTCGATGAATCTGTTCATGATATCCCTCTGTAACGGATGTCAACCCGTTGTCAATTTTTATGTCTTAAATATAAACCAGCATTTTATAATTACGACCTTAATTTCGTTTTTTTGGAGCTGGCTCGTCTCCGCCTGAACCGGTGCCACGGTCATCCCGGTGCCAAATCCGTTGCAATGGTGACAAGTGAATTGGCACCTTCCCCGTCCGCTGAACCGGGTGATCCCCGGACAGAACGGCGTTTCCAGCGTTCAAAGGCATGTGGCACAACACATGCATTGTTCCAGATGACCACCAACAAGGAGGCACCATGAACCCATCGACCCGGAACCACGCGCTGTCCGCCACCGTTATGGGATGGCTGTTGCCCGTTGGCCTCATCCTCCTGTCCGGCTGTGATGATCGGAAAACCGCCGTCTCCTGCCCCGACCAGACACAGGTGCAGACCATCGGTCACTATCCGGCACAGGGATTCCTCGGTCTCGACATCCTGCTGGTCATCGACAACAGCCCTTCCATGGCCGAAAAGCACGAACAACTGGCCACCGGCGTGATGCAGCTGATCAATGCACTGGCCCTGCCGGTACCTTCGTGGCCCTGGCCGCCCCTGGACGATATCCGCATCGCCGTCATCACCGGAGACAACAGCGCATTCATCACCGGCGCAGCATCCTCGACCGTGTCCATTCTGGCAGACGCCATCCCGTGCGGCGGCAACGAACCGGACCGCCAATGCCCGCCGGGGTGGACCTGCGAAGGCTTGGACGACAGTGGGACTGGCCTTTGCCGGAACAGCAGCGGCGAAGAGGTCGTCAGCTGCCCGGAGGCTTCTTCGGAAAGTCCGGGGCCCGCGTTCACGGAAACCGCCCAACGGGATACCCTGCCCCTCACGGCCGCGTGCCTGGCCAACCGGGGTACCGACGGCTGCGCGATGCAGCAGCCCCTGGCGGCGGCCGCCGAAGCCCTGAGCGGCGACAGCATCGACGAGGCCTTCATGCGGGAACAGTCCGCAATGCTGGTGCTCGTCATCTCCAACGGGGACGACTGCTCCGTCAGGGATGCGTCCACCCTCTGCCTGGAGGACGGCCTTACCGATTCGGATACCTCCCCTGTCGCCTGCGACGCCCCTGCGGATGCACTCTATCCGGTGGAGGAAATCCGGCAGATGTGGATTGACGCCAAGGCCCGGGTTTCCGGAGACGGGCATGCCGCCGGTTCGGTGATGTTCTCCGCCGTGGTCGACGTGTCCGCAGAAGGAGACAGTGCCATTGCCTGCCAGGGGCGCGGATCGGACATCGCCGATTGTCCCGTCGGCGAGCTCACATCCGCTGCCCGCTTTGTCCAGCTCGCACAGGCCTTCGAGAACAGGGGCCATGTCTATTCCATTGCCAATGAAGACTGGTCTCCCGCCATTGAGGATGCGGCCGTGATGATCCACCAGATCCTCTGCTGCACCTGCCTGACGCAGAGCGCCGGCTACGACCCGGTCACCAGTACATCTCCCTGCCGCATGGTGCTGGAATTCCGGGGCACCGAATGTCCGGCCGGCGTGGACTGGGCCGCGCAGACAATCCTTTCCAGCGAAGACGACGACCGGGGACCCGTCGTGTCCTGCAAGGTGCCGGCCCTTGCGCGCCCCCTCGACTGCGCTGCCCTGTCCGAAGAACAGGTCGCCGCCATGTATGAAGAAGAGACTGGCTGGTACTACTGCGAAAACACCGGCGAAAACTTTTCCGACGCCTGCAGCGACGGGCTCGACAATGACGGGGACGGCGACATCGACTGCGACGACAGCGAATGCGCATTCTGCGGCGGCTGCGTGACGGCGGCCCTGTCAGATCCGGATCGCTGTCCCTCAAAATGCCGATTTGACGTGCAGATCACCCGGTCCATCCGGGAGGCGTTCCACTTTCCGGGCATTCTGGGCAACGCCATCCAGTGCCTGCCGGAATCCCCGTCGGATTCCCCGGACTGCGCGTCGGACACCGCGTTCTGAGCCGTCGGTCGCATCTTCCTGTTTTTTGACAGATGCCGTTCTCAGATAAGAGGGTTCCGGGATTGCCGGATACGGGTACAATGAGCAGAACAGCGGGAGGACGGACATGAAACGCTTATTCGCATGGATCATCCTGTTGGTCGGCGCGTGTGACCACGTGGAGGCCGTAGACAGGGACACGGATGAATGGACTGACGCGGACAGCGACGGCGACAGCGATGGCGACAGCGACGCGGACAGCGATATCGACGCGGACGCCGACAGCGACAGTGATGCCGACACCGACAGCGATGCAGACACCGACAGCGATGCAGACGATACGGACAGCGATATCCCCACGCCCGTCAACTACTGCCTGTCCTTTGACGGCGACGGCGACTACGTGCGGATTCCCCACGATGAACGGCTGAACCTGGGCGACGCGTGGACCGTGGAGGCCTGGATGAAGTTCAACGCGGGCGCGGAGGTGCTGCTCCCCGTGCTGCGCAAGGGCGACGCGGACACCACGGTGTCGGCCTATTTTCTGTATGCGCGCTTCAACGGCGGATTTGCCGTGGCCGGGTTCCGCACATCGGACAATTCCTTTATCAGCCTCAGCCCTGCGGAGACCCTGTCGTCGGGCCGCTGGACTCATCTGGCCCTCACCCACGACGCCGGGTTCGCGCGATTTTTCATCGACGGCGTAATGGTGGACGAATGGGACAGCAGCTACGTGTTTACCAACAACACCTCCGACCTGATCATCGGCGCCCTGCTCCACAGCGACAACCTGGGCTACATGGACGGCTTCATCGATGAAGTGCGCATCTCGAATGTGGTGCGCTACAATGCGGCCTTCACACCGGCGCAAGAAAACGCCCTGGACGCGGACACCATTGCCCTGTGGCATTTCAACGAGGGCGACGGGGTGGTGGTGACCGACGAAGCGAACGGCCTTTCGGGACACCTGTGGGGCAACACCGGCTACGCCCTCCGCTGACCCGCCCCCTGCCTGCCGCAGCGGTCCTGTTCATCGCTACTTTTTCTGGGTGATCTTTCCAAAGCAGCGGATGGCGCCCACGACATTGACACCGCAGGTGTAGTTGTCCCCTGCCGAAATGGATGCAAACGCATCGGCGGGAGGCTCGGCCCCATCCCCTCCCATGGCTCCCCAGCAGGTCACCGACCCGTCCGCCGCCAGGCCGCAGGTGTGGGAATCCCCGGCAGAGATGGCCGCAAACACCAGGGGCGGCGGATCCGATTGCCCCCACAGGTTGCTGCCCCAGCAGACTGCCGCGCCATCCGCCGTGAGGCCGCAGGAATGGATGCCGCCGGCGGATACCTGAATGTAAACACCTTCGATGGCGGACGATTGTCCGTCCAGGTTGAAGCCCCAGCATTCGATGGTGCCGTCGTCGTGAAGGCCGCAGGAGTGGTAATTGCCGGCGGACACCTGCGTGAACAGTCCCGGGGGAACGGTTGTCTGACCGTCCGTGTTGCGGCCGAAGCACAACACCCCGCCCTCCCCGTCTACGGCGCAGGTGTGATAGTCCCCGGCGGCCAGTTGCACGAATGTGCCGTCCTGATCTGCGGCCTGCCCGTCCGCGTTGATGCCCCAGCACGCGATGGCACCGGTTTTCAGACGGCCGCACGAATGCGCGACACCCACTGCCACATCGACAAAGTCTCCCTCCGGGGCCTGCAGTTGGCCGTATGCATCATCGCCGAAGCAGAAGATGGAACCGTCGGCCCGGACGGCACAGGTATGCTGCTCACCCGCCGCCACGCGCAGAAAGGTTCCACCCGGCACCAGGGACTGACCGGAGGCATCGCTGCCCCAGCACACCACTTCGTGCACGGGGGTCACCCCGCAGGTGTGCAGGTCGCCGGCGGATATCTGCATGAACGCCCTGTCCGGCGCATCGAGCTGGCCGAAGGCGTTGCTGCCCCAGCACACCGGCGTGCTATCGTCCCGCAATCCGCAGGTGTGGTAGTCCCCCGCGGTGATGTGCGTCAGCAGATCCGTCGGCGCATCGAGCTGGCCGTACAGGTTGCTGCCCCAGCACACGGCCGTGTCGCTGGTCAGCAGACCGCAGCTGTGCAGGCCGCCCGCCGCCACCTCCTGGTAACTGCCCGGAATGGCCGTCGACTGTCCCTGTGCGTCGTCGCCCCAGCAGACGATGGCCTTCTCCGACGTCAGCGCGCAGGTATGGCGCCGTCCGGCAGAAACGCCAGTAAACACGGCTGCATCCGGCGTGGACTGTCCGAAGGTGTCATCGCCGAAGCAGGCCACTTCCCCTTCCCCGGACACCGCACAGGTGTGAAACGCGCCCGCCGAAAGCTGCGCCCATTCGCCGGAGGGCCAGTCCAGTTGTCCGGCATCGTTGCTGCCGAAACAACGGATGGTGTTGTCGAGTCGGCGGCCGCAGGTGTGTTCGTCTCCGGCGGAGAGTTCGACAAACGAATAGGCTGGCGGCGTTGCCTTGCCCGACGCGTTGTCCCCCCAGCATTCCACCACGGCATCGGTCCGGACAATGCAGGTATGACGGGCGCCGGCAGCCACCTGCAGAGCCGACAGGCGGCACTCGCCGGAATCGCTGTCCAGTCGCCAGCCAGAATCGCACGTCCAGTCACAGGACGCGGGTTCGGTCCAGCCCGACGCGTCGGTGTAGGTAATGGTGACGTCCTCTTCAACGGGCACCGCGTGGGCCACGTAGAAATCCGCCAGGCAGGGCACCTGTCGCGCGCCGGTGCAGCTGCCGTCCACCAGATCCATGTCGGGGCCGCAGTCGGTCGAAGACGCCGTGTCCATGCTGTCCGAATCGGAGGGAGGCGGGTCTGAATCGTGGGAATCGGTGCCGGCCGTGTCCGACGCGGTCGCGCTGTCCGACGCCGTATCCGCCGTATCCACCTCCGCACTGCCGGACTTGTGGCACGCAACCGCAAAGAGCAGCAGCCCGCAGATGGCATATCGAAGAAATGCGTTGCCCATGATCACATCAGCTTCACCAGACCCGCATGCAGCAGCTTGCGGAGGATGCGCAGCGTGTCCAGCTCGCCCAGCGGCGTGGCCACCACCAGC
>JAKQNG010000316.1 GCA_029565915.1 Deltaproteobacteria bacterium | reverse complement strand
AAGGGGTGTGGATATCGTTCTGTGATCAACAGGAACCGCGCAGGGAAGTAGACGAGGCGGGCAACCTGCTGGTGGTCCTGGCCGAAGGGGCGGTGGGGATTTCCGCGGATCCGCAGCGACGACCGATGGCGGATATCTCGGTCCGCACCACGCATGGGGAGGTGCGCGTGACGGGAACCGTTTTCACCGTTCACCGGCACGAGGATGATTCAAGGGTGGAGGTGTTCCGGGGAACCGTGTCCGGGCAGCCCGCCGGACGCAAGGAACGGGCGTTTTCCGTCGAAGAGGGCAGCGGGGCCTGGTTGTCGACCGGGCGTCGGTACGGATTGCCGGGGTCTCTCCCCAATGCCCTGGTGGAGGGCCTCCTCGCGGTGAAATATGCCAGCCGCCCGTCCGTCCATGGAGATTCCACGATGGACACGTCGAAGCCGGAAAGCAGCGCGGATCCGGACGCTGGTGCGAAAGGCGCAAAGCATCGCGCGCACTCTCCTGCGGAAGTCCCCACTCTGGATGCCCTTCTGGCACAAGCCCGTGGATGCATGGTGGATCAGCAGTGGGTGTGCGCGGCGGACAGCTATCGCACAATCCTCAAACACTACAGCACGCGCTGGGAAGCCATGTCCGCCACCATCAGCCTTGCGAAGATCGAACTGCGACATCTGGGTCGACCCGCCGTGGCGAGGGACCATTTTGCGGCCTACCGGAAGCGGTACCCGTCGGGACCCCTCATGGAAGAGGCCATCTTCGGCATGGCGGAATGCGAGGGTCGCCTGGGGAATCCGGCGGCGGAGCTGAAGCTCCTGCGGGCCTTCGTCGCGCAGCATCCCGCCAGTTCCCTGGCCGTCAAGGCCCACCGACGGATCGCCGAAATCGAAGCCGCCGCGCCGTAGCCGACCCGGGGAGAGGTCGTCCTCCTGAGAGATCCCCTCAGGAAACGACCTGATCAGCGGCGATCCGCACGATCTGCAACTTGCTGACAATCAATCGGCGTCGTGTTCACCGCACGCATGACCATCCACGCCATCGGGGCCGCACTCGCGAGCGCGCGGGGCGGCTGCATGAAGCACGGCGTCAAACAGGTCGACCGTTCCCGCCCCGGATCTGCGCGGGCTGGGGTTGCAACACAGGGCTCATCCATCCCGCTTCGCCCCCGGCAGGCTCTGCCCGGGCAGCCACGATGACGAGGGCGCACACGCGGGTGCTATTCTGCGGTTGGCGCAAGGCGCTTCGGATCGACGAGGACAGGGGCCAGAAAGACGGCCGGATCCACGCGCTCTTCGCCCACCCGGAACTCCAGGTGCAGGTGCGCCCCCGAATCCGTGGCACCGCTGCGCCCGACAGTGCCGATGATATCTCCGGCCTTCACTTCCTGACGCTCGGCGACGATGAAGGTATCCATGTGCATGTAGTAACTGCGCAGCCCGCCCTCGTGGCGGATGGCTACATACAGGCCGCCGGCACCGATGGGACCGTCGCGGAACGCTGCTGCTTCTTCCGGCGTGAGCTGCCGGCTGCCGGCGCCGGGCATGTCCGCACCGGCAAAGGTGACCCGTCCGTCCGCCACGGCCCGGATGGGTTCGTCCATTTCCGCCACCAGATCCACGCCCTGATGGGTGTGCCCCTGCCTTTTTGTGCCCCGCCAGTAGCCGAAATCGTCGAGGACCATGCGCGGTACGCCGTCCAGAGGAGAGACGAGGGGAAGTCCGTTGTAGTCGCCCGCGGGGATGACCGCCACGTCCTGATAGTACTGGAGCATCCGCCGCCGCGCCGTGAGGACCCGATCTTCGGGTTCGCTGTTGCGCACATTGTCACCGAAGAACCAGTGGGACACCGGGTGACGATGGGGCGTCTGGGGGAACGCCTCGGCGAGGGCGGCGGACTGGGCGTAAAAGACGTGCAGAATGGCGGCGGTCCAGAAAATGTTGGTGAGCGGGTGGGCCGCCTTCCACTGGTTGAAGGGAAACGCCGACACATCGAGGTCGCGTTTCTGCCATTCCCCGTTGTCGAGGATGAAATAAATATACCTTCCATTGCGCACATGCGGCGCGTGCATATCCACGTCGATGCGGGACAGCCCGTAGCGGGTTTCGTTGTCGGGCTGCTTGGGCAGGCACCGGGACTGGTCGAAGATCAGGGCCGCCATGAGAAACGGATCCACGTCGAACCGGTCTGCGTTGTCGAGAATCGCCCCCGCGTATTTCGCACTGCGATCACCGGGCATCCGCTCCCTGCCGCCGCAGAGGAATTTCAGGGCGTCGGTGAACTTCGCCACGTTTACGTCCTTTAAGGTCGGCGGTTCAGCGGGCCACATGTCCGGACGCACCCGCTCGTGCTGTTTTTTGTGGTGGATGTCCACATTCTTTCCGATGCGCCGCTGCCACGGCACCCGGTCCGCTGCGGCAACGGCCATATGGACGCCGAACGCAAGCAGCATGAACAGGAGAAGGTGTCGTGTGGACAGTTGCATTGAAACCCCGGTGTGTGACGCCCCAATATGAAATATGTTCATCGTCTTTTCAAGTTGCGGGCCACGGAGGCAGAGGCTACACTCCCACAGCGTTTCAAGGAGAACTGATGAAAATTCATAACACTTTGATTTCAATCCTGTTTTCTGCCATGTGGGCCATTCCTGCAACCGCTCAGGAAGCCAGTGTCTGTTATGCCGGAGAGGACGGATATCTGACGGAGGGCGACTGGGACGGAGACGGCGTTGCCGACCCGGACGACAACTGTCCGCGACAATTCGACCCGAACAATGCAGATCTCGACGACGACGGGGTGGGCGACGTTTGCGATAACTGTCCCCTGATGGCCAACAGGGACCAGAACGACATGGACCGGGACGGCTCGGGGGATGCCTGCGACACGGATATCGATGGCGACCTGATTCTGAACGGGTCTGCCCTTTTCGACACGGAGACCGATTCGCAGACCGATCCCGGGGCGTACGGCAACGACAACTGTCCTCTGGCTTCCAACCCTCTGCAGCAGGACCTGGATGGCAATGGCGTGGGCGACGCCTGTGACGACGACATCGACGGCGATGGCACGTTGAACGGCGACGATGCCTGTCCTTTCGACAGCGCGATTGCCGTGGCGGATGACGGGGTGGACACCACAACGGCCGCCTGCGCCGGCGACTCGGACGGCGACGGGATCAACGACTTCGATGGTGGGGCGGTTCTGGACAACTGCCCTTTCCGCAGCAATGCGGACCAGCGGGATCTGGACGACGACGGCATCGGGGACGCCTGCGATCCCGACGTGGACGGGGACGCCGTGAACGACGCCCTGGACAACTGCGAGCTCGTCCGCTTTGAAGGGGCAATGGCCGCCGCGGCAGAGGCATCGGGCGCGCCGCCGGTGGTGAGCGACGACGACCTCCTGCTCTACCTGGCCAATCCGGATCAGGCCGATGAAGACAGGGACCGGACCGGGGATGCCTGCGATCTGGACTTTTTGACGACGGAAGACGACGGCCGCTTTGCCTTCGCCGGATGCGTGGTCATCCTCGACGATGAAGACAACTGCCTCGACCCGGACGCGGAAGAACTGCAGATCCATTCGCCGGCGGTGCTGGCGGTCAACACGGACGACGACGCCACACGACTGCGGCTCTTTGCCAACCGGAACAACCTGCGTCTGGAATACAACTGGTCGCTGGCATCCGGTGACCCGGAAGGAATCGTCCTCGAACAGGAAAATGGAGAAGTGAGCTGTTCGTCGTCGTTCGAGTACCATTATCCGGTGGAGGTCCGCGGCGTCGAAGGAGAAGCCGGCTACGAAGTGCTGGACCGCAGCGCCGCCTTCACCGTGCGCCTCTCCGGTTCGTACACGCTCCGCCTGGATGTGCGGATGCTGAATGAGGACGGCACCCCCGCTACGGGCGAGGGTACGTCGGATGCGGTGCTGGTGGTGGTGAACGCCACCGGCGAAGACGACTACATCGCCGATGACTGCAGCTGTGTAACGGTTGGCCGGTCCCCCTCCCCGCCGCATGCGACACTGCTTCTGTTCCTGTGTGGACTGCTGCTCTTTGCGCGACGGCGCAGGTAGCGGATGGAACGCCCCCTGCCCTCCCGGATTTCCAGGCTGCGACACTCCATGAGCCTGACCGGAGCCATTGTGGCCACCGCCGTGGGCGTACTGCTGCCGGTGATCCTCTCCACCTCGGTGGGCATCGTCGCTCTGGCCCTTGGAAAGGGCACGGACTGGACCATCTTCGGTGTGCTCGTCATCAGTTTTGCGGCCGCCGCCACGGGTGGCGCGGTGGTGGTGACCGTGCTGCTCAGCCGGCGCAACCGTCTGGCCCGGCAGCAGGCAGATTTCATCGCCAATGTGACCCACGAGCTGCGCACGCCCCTCACCGCCATCCGGATGTACGCCGAGACCATTCAGATGGGCCGACTGGACAACAACCCGGAGCTGTGCCGCGCCAGTGTGGAAACCATCCTGCGCGAGACGGAATGGCTCGAAGCGATGATTGATCAGGTGCTCACCTGGCGCGCTGCCTCCAAGGACATGGACCGGCCGGACATGCAGGAACGGATGCTGAAGGAAACGGTGGGAGTGGCAGTGGAGCGCTTCCGACGGATGTTCCTGCCCGGTGATGTGCAGTTCGAAGCAGAATTGAACAGCGTTCGAAAAGTCTTCCACGACGAACGAGCGGTGGAGTCCATCGTGCTCAACCTGCTGGTCAACGCTTACAAATACACCGGCGCGGACAAACAGATCATCATCCGGCTGGACGATGTGGAAAACGGTGTTCGTCTCTCGGTAAAGGACAACGGCATGGGCATTTCACCAGCGGAACAGGAAAAAATATTTGAACCCTTTTACCGGGTGGATTCACGGCTCAGCGGAAAGGCGTCGGGGGGCGGGCTCGGGCTGGCCATTGTCAAGCACCACGCGGCCCTGCACGGCACCACCGTTCATGTGGAAAGCGTCGAGGGCCGAGGGGCCACATTTGCCGTGCAGTTTCCCGGCCACTGAGAAAGGAAGGTCCCGTGCAGAAAACCGCCCGGCAGGAAACAATTCTCGTCATCGAGGACGACAAGTCGGTGAGGGATGGACTGGTGATGAACCTGCAGCTGCAGGGATATCAGGTGGTGTCCTGCGCCGACGGCGATGAGGGAATGAAACTGGCCTTCAGCGCCAGGGCAGATCTGATTTTGCTCGACATCATGCTGCCCGGCTGGAGTGGCCTCGAAATCCTGTCCGAACTGCGCCAGCAATCCCAGAATGTGCCGGTGTTGCTGCTGTCTGCCCGGGACCGCATGGAGCACAAGATTGAAGGTCTGGAGCTGGGGGCCGACGACTACGTGACCAAACCCTTTGCGCTGCCCGAGCTGCTGGCCCGCATCGAGGCCCTGCTGCGCCGCCATCGGGGTCACAACCGGCAGGACAGCATCCTCCGATTCGGCCAGGTGGAAATCGATCCCGCAACCCGCACGGTGATGGTGCGGGGCACGCCGGTGGAGCTGTCCCTCAAGGAATTCGACCTGCTGCTGCTGCTCGCCCGCAACCCGGGACGTCCCTTCGGCCGGGAATCCATCCTGTCGAGCGTGTGGGGATGGGATTTTGACGGCACCACCCGCACGGTGGACAACTTCATCATGTCCCTGCGCCAGAAGATCGAAAAAGACCCGTCCCGCCCCGTCCACATCCGCACGGTCCGCCAGGTGGGCTACAAACTCGAACCCTGAATTGTCCGGATTCCCCGGTCAGCCGATCTTCCGTCCCTTTTCACACCAGGGGCTGCCGGCATTGGTGCGCAGGATGAGGGAACAGCACATGTTCGCGCTGCCCACGGCGGCGGGCACACCCGGCATGATGAGATCCTGTCCGCAGAGGTAGAGGTTCTTTACCGGCGTTGTGGGGCGCATGAGCAGCGACCCATAGCGGGAGGGAATCGGCGCCAGTCCATAGGGGATTCCGTGCAGGCTGCTGGTGAAATGTTCATACGTCAGCGTGGTGCCGAGTTCGGAGAATGCCACATTATCCCTGATGCCCGGATATCGACTGTCGAGGAGGGACATCAGCCGATCACTGATGGCGTCCTTCAGGCGATAGTACGCATCTTCCCGGTGATTCCATTTCGACCCCCGCCACCTCGCAAAGCTGTCGGTCTTTACGGCGGTCACAATCTGACCGTTCCATCCACCGTGGGGCCGGTTCTTCAAATCGGGATCCCGCAGGGAGGACGAACTGAAAAACAGCACCTTCGGAACCGGATGGGCGGCAAGGTCGCTGACGTCCCAGGTCGGATCGTCCGATGCGGTGTTCCAGAAGGGATGAATCCAGGTGTTGCCGTTGCCGAGGCCGAACTCCGCGGGAGACTTGTGAAAGCCGATGAAGAGGTTGAGGTATTCGTAAGCCGGTTGATGCTTCTGGAGTTCCGCAATGGCGGCGGCGCAGGACGGCTCGTCCCTCAGGAGACCACTGTAGGTGTTGCCCACGCCGATGCTGGAAATGACCACCCCTGCCCGCACTTCTTCACCACTGTCGAGGACAACCCCTTCCACGCGATTGTTGCGGATGATCAATCGCTGGACCTTCGCCTTGACCCGGATGGCCCCGCCGTTGCGACAAATGACCCGACCGAATTCCCTGGCAAAGACACCGCTTCCACCAATCGGGTATTCGGCGCCTTCTTCCAGGTAGTTGCCCATCATCGCCGCGTGGACGAGGAAGGAGCAGTGCTGCCGGAGGGAGCCGATGTTTCCCCACTGGGCATCCATCACCGCCTTCAGGTGATCGTCCCGCAGATACCGCGACATGACCTGTTCGGTAGTGCGGGTGGCCAGCTGGTGGGGACGACGAATAGCCGTCTGCCTGGCAAATCGCGTGAGTGGCCGGGGCAGCAGGTTCATGCCGAAATAGAGCTGAAGCCGGCGCCGCATGTAGCGGACGGTTTCCATGTAGCGATGGATGCCGTCTGCTTCCTTTGGAAACGCGGCGGCGAGGTTGGCTTCATACCCTTCATAGTCATTGGGTACGAGCAGGTGAAAGTCGGGGAAATAGAGCTCGTCGAGCAGTCCGTGAAACGGTTCGAACCGGATGGCGCCGTCCGTCAGGCCGATGACCTGATGATGCCAGGGACTCGTCTTCGATGCCTTGCCCACGTAGTGGAGCCCCACGTCCCACTCAAAGTTCTTGCGCGTAAATGTGTGGGTGAACCCTCCGGGCTGAAAATGCTGTTCGAGAAGGAGCACCTTCTTTCCGGCGGCGGACAGCATGGCGCCGGCGCAGAGCGCGCTCATGCCCGAACCGATGATGAGAATGTCCCGGGGACCGTCCACCGGGGCGGAAGTGAAGAATTTGTCGTCATTCATAGCTGGAGAGTCTTTCCTGTTCAGAAATGGATGCGCAGGGTTCCCCGGGCATCGAATCCGGCGGCGCGATAGGTAGCGCCCACCGGCTTGTACTGCGCGTCATTCAGGTTGAGGGCAGCCAGCTCCACGTCCGCGTTGTCGGAGACCCGGATGCCGCCACGCAGGTTGAGGGTGTACCAGCCGCCGATGCTGCGGCAGTCCGCGTCCAGATCCCCCGAGTGGTGGCGCGTTTCACACAGGGACAGGTCCTGCCGATCCATGGGGTGCAGCCGATCCTGACTGTCTGCCCAGTGGACGGCGACTTCGGCATAGAACCGCTCCGCGTTGTCGGTGTAACGCAGACGTCCCGTACCGAAGAGGGACGGCATCCGCCGCGCGGGAAAACGGGTCACGTCGCCGGCCAGATCGGCAAAATACCCTTCGGGGGCGTCGTAGATGTCACCCCGGATGAAGGACAGCTCGGCGGCGGCCGTCACGCGGAAGATGTGCAGAGCCACACCGCCTTCCACGCCCTGGAACACGGCCTCGTCGGCGTTGACCCGCTGCACCACCGGTACGCCGTCCGTCGTCACCCAGCGTCCACCCCAGACGCCCGGGCGCTCATCAATAAAATCGTCGATGCGATGGTGGAACCACGCGATGGTCAGCTCCACGGGCCGGACAGCCAGGCGGGAACCGACCTCAAAGTTATAGGATCGCTCCGGTTTCAGCGCGGGATTGGGAATCTGGTACTGACCCGCCACGTAGCCCAGCGCGGTGGTTTCCTGCAGGCCCGGTGATCGGAACCCCTGAGAGAACAAACCGTACAGATTGAAGTTGTCCCGGTACAGCCACTGGATACCGGCGGAATCCACCAGTCCCCCGTGGGTGTAGTGGATATCTTCGTTTCGCTCAGGCACCACCGGTGCGTAGCCGGCAAAATGGGACACCCGACCGCCCAGGTGGGCCTTCAGATTGCCGATGCGCGTGGTGGCCAGCACCGCGTCCATGTGCAGGTCGGTGCCGAACCGGCTGTAGTAGGAACCGGATGAATAGACGCCCCTTGTCTGCTCAATGAGTTCGTTCACGTCATTCAAGGTGCGCAGCTCCGTCCGCGTGGACATGATGGTGTCGTAATAATATTCGATGGAGCCGCCGATGCGGATGCGCTCCTTCAGCAGGCGCACGCCGAAATCCGCATACAGGCCGAAGGTGTCGATGACGTCCCGGTAGCCGTGGGCGCTGATGGCGGTCTGCAGGCTGGAGCAGGACGCCATGTCGATGCGATCGGCGCCGCCGACGACGGGGCAGACGTCCTGCGTGGCGTTTTCGGTGACCTGGTGGTACGAGGCCTTGATGCCCAGTTTTTCCAGCGCCGCCTGCGGACGCCAGTCCAGGCTGACATACACCAGATTGTCGCTGATGTCCGTGGTGGCGATGCGACCGAGGCCCAACTGGTCGGTACGGGGAAGATTATTGGAAAAATGCCCCAGATAGGTGCCCGTTACAATCAACGGCGACTTCTGCGGCAGCAGGGACAACCGGGCACGCCAGTTGGCCCGCTCGAAGGACGAAAACGGTTCTTTGTCGCCACCGCCGGAACGGATTTCGCCGAAGTCCGTATAGTCGGCACCCGCCAGCAGGGAGTAGGTTCCCGATACGCCGGCGCCGTCCAGCGCCGTGCCGGTCGTGTGATCGCCGCTGCGGAAGAAGAACCGGCCCTGACCGTGGGGGTCCCCGGGACAATCCGTCCGTGTCCCGCGTGGTGAGGTAGATGGCGCCGCCCATGCCGCCGTTGCCGAACCGGTCCGCCGACGGACCGCGCACAACGGTGATATCATCAATAGCGT
>JAKQNG010000314.1 GCA_029565915.1 Deltaproteobacteria bacterium | reverse complement strand
GACCTGAATCCCCAGCTGTCCAGCGCGGCCGGGCGCTTCAACTCCTACGAGCTGCCGGCCGGCCCCGTCGTCTTCCGCATCCGCGCGGAAGGCTATGTGGAACAGGTGTTTCCGGTGGACGTCCCGGCGGAGGGCGTGCTGCAGATGTTCTTCCCCATGAAAAAGGAAGTTGCCCCGCCGGCAAAGAAGGCCGTGTCCATCTCCGTGCTCGATGACGGGCGGAAGCCCCTCTCCGGCGCGGAAGTGACCCTGTCCGGGCCGGCTTCGGGCACTTTCACCTCCGACGCCCAGGGCCGGGTCCTGACCGACTCGGATGCGGGCATCCTGGTGATCACCGCTGCCGGCGCCACCCACGGGCCGCGCACCATCACCGTGGCCGTAAATGCGGACAGCGATGATGTCATCAAGGCCGAGCTGGTCCTGGCAAAGAAGGTGGAGCCGACAGTGGGACTCGTCGCCATCACCGAGAAACGGATCAACATCAAGAAGAAGATCCAGTTTGTTACCAATTCGGGCGAAATCAGTCCGGAATCCTTTGGCCTGCTGGACGAAGTAGCCGGCATTATCCGCAGCAATCCGCAGATCGCCCGTATCGAAATACAGGGACACACGGACGACAAGGGTGCGCGCCGCCTGAACGTGGAGCTCAGCCAGAAGCGCGCCGATGCAGTCAAGGCCTATCTCGTGAACGCGGGCGTCGAGGCGTCCCGACTGGATGCAAAGGGCTTCGGACCCGATCGACCGGTGGCGCCCAACATCACCAGCTCCGGCCGTGCCCAGAACCGCCGCGTGGAGTTCCACATCAAGGACGCGCAGTAGACCGCTGCCGTCCGTATAACCTGCACAACGAGGAGAGTTTCATGTCAGATGTGAGAGTTCGATTTGCGCCGTCCCCCACCGGCGTCCTCCACCTCGGAGGCGCCCGGACGGCTCTGTTCAACTACCTGTTCGCAAGGCACAACAGGGGGAAATTCCTGCTTCGCATTGAAGATACCGACAAGGAACGTTCAACGGATGAATCCACGCAGGCCATCATCTCGGCCATGAACTGGATGGGCATGCACCACGACGAGGACATCGTCGTCCAGACCACCCGCATCGACGCCCACCGGGCCGCCCTGCACAAGCTGATCGACAACGGCCATGTGTATCGCTGCACCTGTCGTCCGGAGGAACGTGCCGCGGAACGGGAAGCCGCCCTGGCCGCCGGAAAGACCTTCATCCACCGCTGCGACTGCCGGGATGGACAGTGCCGTCCCGATGCGCCCTTCGTCTGGCGCTTCCGCATGCCGAGGGAAGGCGAAACTGTGTTTGACGATCTGGTGCAGGGACACATCGTGACCGCCAACGCGGAAATTGAAGACCTCGTCATCGCGAGGCAGGACGGTTCACCGCTGTACAATTTTGTCGTGGTCATCGACGACGCATTCATGGGCATCACCCACGTCATCCGCGGCAAGGATCACCTGACCAACACACCCAAGCAGATTCAGATCTACCGGGCACTGGGGCTGCCGGTGCCTCAGTTCGCCCACCTGCCGCTCATTCTGGGTCTCTCCAAGCGCCTGCGCTCCGCGGGCGTGGAGCACTACCGGGATCAGGGATATCTGCCCGAAGGGCTCATTAATTACATCTCCCGGCTCGGCTGGTCCCACGGCGATCAGGAGATCTTCGATTACGAGGAAATCATCGAGAAATTTGACCTCGCCAGCGTCAACCGCTCCGAGGGCGCCCTCGACCTGCAGAAGATGGAATGGGTGAACCAGCAGCACATCCAGAAATGCGACGGCGCGCGTCTGGCCGAACTGGTGCTGCCGTTTCTGTCCCGCGAAGGCGTTGCCGTGGCACCGGACGATCCGCGGCTGCGCCCCGCTGTGGAGACCATGCGCGCCCGGGCGAAGACGCTGGTGGAAATGGCGCAGAACATGAAGTTTTATTTTATCGCGGATGAGGGCCTGCCGCTGGACGGGGATGCCGTCGCAAAGTTTTTTACCGACACCACCTGTCCGCTGCTGCACCAGATGGCCGATGTCCTCACCGCCGTCGGCGAATGGAAAGAAGAGGCCATCTCCGCAGCCGTTCACGGGTTCATCGAATCGACGGGCCTCAAGTTGAAGGATGTGGCCCAGCCGGCCCGCACGGCGCTGGTGGGACGGGCCGCCGGTCCGGGACTCTACGAGACCATGGCCGTCCTCGGCCGCGAATCCACCCTGGCGCGACTGCGCCGTGCCGCCCCGGGACTCTGTTGAGGCGTTTTTCCAAAGGCGAGCTGCATCCCCGTCGATTCTTCGCCGACACCTGGCGGGATATTGATCGGGACGCCGACGGACACAGTGCCGGATCCGGCTCCCGGGATGCGGCAACCACCGCCTATGTGTTCGTTGTCGCGGCGATCTGCCTCACCCTGTCGGACCTGAATTACCTGGGAGGGGAAGGGGCCGGCGCTGCCCTCATTGCTTTTCTCGATTCGCCCCAATCGCCCCACGCGCATCCGTTTCTGTGGTTTCTTGCGGGCTGGATGAAACCCGACGACGGGCCCATCCTGTTTTCGCAGTGGTATGAGCTGTGGCAGCTGGGCTACTGGGCCATTGTCAAAGTCATCGCCTATTTTGTCATTCCCGCCATCGCCATCGCCGTCCATCCGCGGCTGCACTGGCGCGACATCGGCTTTTCCACGGAAGGGCTGTCATCTCACGCGCGCCTCTATGCGCTGCTGTTCATTCCCGTGTTCGTCGCCGTGGTGGCGGTCTCGTTCACCGAAGAATTCACCACGTATTATCCCTTCTATTTTCACGCCACGCGCTCCGCTTTTGATTTCTGGATCTGGGAGCTGCTGTATGTGGCCCAGTTCTTTTCGCTGGAGTTCTTCTTCCGCGGATTCCTGCTGCAACCCGCCAGCCGCACCATGGGGTCATCGTCCATCGTCGCGATGATGATTCCCTACGTGATGATTCATTTCGGCAAGCCGCTTCCCGAATGTTTTGCCGCCGTGCTGGCCGGGGTGGTGCTGGGCACGCTGGCGCTGAAGACGCGCTCCATCTGGGCGGGGTTCTTTCTGCATGTGAGCGTGGCGCTTTCCATGGACGTGCTGTCCTGCCTGCACAGGGACGGCGTCGGTTTTCTGACAACGATTATCGGGCGGTAGGAGCGGCCGATCACAATCGGACTTCGACAATGCCGCGCAGGTGGGATTTGACCGCTTCGATGGGCACTTCGCGCCGGTGAAAAATGCCGGCGGCCAGGGCGGCATCCGCATCGGTGTTTTCAAATACCTCGGCGAAGTGTTCCACGCAACCGGCGCCGCTTGACGCGATGACGGGAATGGTGACCGCCTGTTTGACGGCGTTGATCAGCTCGAGGTCGAACCCGCTGTTCGTACCGTCCCGATCAATGCAGTTGAGCAGAATTTCGCCGGCGCCCAGCTCCTGCGCCGCCGCGGCAAAGGTGATGGCGTCGAGGTCCGCGCCTTCGCGGCCGCCCTTCACCGTGCACTGGTACCAGCACCAGCGTTCGCCGGAAGGGCCGGGAATGGCAGTTTCAATTGTCCGGTGGGGCGTGGCGTCCGGGGATGACACGTACACCCGCCGGGGATCCACGCTGATGACCACCGCCTGGGCGCCGTAGACCCGGGAGATTTCTTCGATGGGCGAGCGTCCGGTTTTCTGTCCGGTCCGCCGGTAGTCGAGCACGGCCAGCACTGCGTCGCCGCCGATGGAAACTTTGTCGGCGCCGGCGCGGAAATAGGCGGAGGCCACTTCGAGGGCGCTCCAGTGACGACCGGTGCCGTCCGTGTAGTCGCGGATGCCGCCGCCGATGGTGAGGGGCACGAACACGTTGCGGGAGGTGCGCTCCAGCACTTCGAGCATGGGCATGTCCGCCAGGGGAAAATCCCGGAACCCCGTGATGTTGAGAAAGGTGATTTCGTCGGCGCCTTCCACAAAATAGCGCTGCGCCAGTTCCACCGGAGCACCCAGGTTGCGCACCGCGCCCTGTTCGCGCACGTCGTACTGATCGCCCTTGGTGACCACCAGATCGCCCTCATCATTGGCGCGCACGTCGAGGCACGCGATGATGCGCTTTGCCAGCCGGGTTTCCTGCGGAATGGCCCGGGGAAGGGCAATCTGCACGTTTGTGCGCAGGAAGTTGGACAGCAACCGCAGCCCCGGCGCGCCGCTCTTTTCGGGATGGAACTGGGTGCCCATCACGTTGTCCTTCTGGAGGGCGCAGGCGAACGGATGCCCGTAGTCGCAGCGGGCCAGCACGGCGGATGCATCGTCGGGGTCCGCGTAGTAGGAGTGGACAAAGTAGAACTTTTCGTCGCCGGTCATCCCGTCGAACAGCAGGGAGGGACGGGCAGGGCGGATGTCGTTCCAGCCCATGTGGGGCACCGGGAGGGAAACGTTGAATCTGCGCACGAAACCCGGAATGAAGCCGAGACCCCGGACTCCGGGATTTTCTTCGCTGCCGTCGAGGAGGGCCTGCATCCCGAGGCAGATGCCGAACAGGGGACGGCCCGTCTGCAGGTAGTCCCGCAGGGCGTCCATGTAGCCCCGTTCTTCGAGCACCGCCACCATGCTGCCGAAGGCACCCACGCCGGGAAAGACGATCTTTTCGGCGGTGCGGATCTGGTCCGGCGATGACACGAGGGACACGTCTTCACCCAGATGGCGGATGGCGTTGATGACGCTGCGGACGTTGCCGGCGCCGTAGTCGAGAAGGGTAATCATCCGTTGGTTTCCGGGGCGGCGGCGGGAGCAGGAGGTGTCCAGCCGGCGACCGCCTCTTTGAGGGCGTCGAGGGAGGGTTGATAGATATCCGCGGCGGGCGGGTCTTCGCCACCGTTGACCGCGCCGACGATCCGTCGGCCGACCACCATTGCCGCGAGGGGTGCTGCTGTTCCGGCGTCCGGGGAAGCCGCTGATTTTTTCAGGGCGGTGACGGCGGTTTCCGCTTCGGCCGCTGTGGCGAATTCATCGGTGAAGAACAGGGTCCAGAGCGCGCGATCCCGTTGGTAGCGGGCCGTGAACCCCGCCGGCAGGGTTTCATATCCGAGGGTCCTGTTCCACTGGCGGGTCCAGCTGCGACCGAGGATGTCGGCGGTGGGGAAGAGGGATGTTTCCGGGGGACGCATGGCCGGCGCCTTTACATTCTCGAAAATCTGCGCGGCAATGGCGGGCAGGGCCTCGTCCGCATTCTGGCGAATCTGTTCGACGGACGCGCCGGGATTTTCGTCCAGCAGGGTGAGGTGGACGAGATAGCGGTCCTTCCAGGCGAGGAGGTCGCCGTCGCCCAGGATGCCGAATTCCTGCATGCCTTCGGGCAGGTCGTCTCCGGCCCGGGAGGGGTCGGCCATGTTGTCGAGGTACAGCGAAAACCGACCGAAGGCGCCGAGGAGCGAACCCATGTCGTACACTTCCGCGTTCAGCGTGACCCCGGGTTTTTCGGGATGGCGGTAGTCCGCGGTGACGATTTCGCGGAAACCGTAATTGACGAACACATCGGAGCCGCCGTTGATCAGGTCGTACAGGTGTTCGGCGTTAAAATAGCGGGGTTCCCCGGCGAGGGCCCACTTGCCCCATGCGTTGGTGAGCAGCAGCCCCGGGCCTTTCCACGTCACCCCGGAGGCGTCGAAGGGCGGCGTCACCGCGCCCCGGGATTCCACCGGACTGTCGAGGGTGAGGGGCTGTCGCTTCGGCGTGGGGCTGCTGTCTCCGCCGCCGCATCCCGGGTTGGACAGGAACAGCAGGGCAAGGGCGGAGCCGGCAATCGAACGGAATAAAACAGGACTGGCCATGGTACCTCCAGCTATGCAAAAATTGCATAGTCATGAAATCGATGCGGCCATTTCTACTGCCGGAACCCCGCGAGGTTCAACGATTTATTGAATATCAATGAAGGTATGGTTCTTGCAGTTCTTTCAACCAGCGAATTATTGGACGAGGAGACCATCGTGGCAGACAACACACAAGGAAATCGCGGTTTCACCCTCATCGAGCTGATGGTGGTGGTGCTGCTGGTGGCCATCATGGCCGCCATCACGGTGCCCCAGCTGGTGGAAGTGACCCGGCGGGGCCATCTCGAAGAAACCGTGAACGCCGTTCACCGGGCCGTGGCGGACGCCCGGGCTCTGGCCATGAAGACCCGCCTCGCCACGGTGGTGGAAATCCGCGAAGAATCCGTCTGGATCAACCAGCTGGCCGCCGAGGCCTGCACGTCCGGGTACCGCAAGCGCTGTGTGCAGGTGATGGGCGCGACCGCCATTGCCGCCGACGAAAATGTGCTCCGCTGGGACCAGGGCGCGGTGGATAAAGCGGGGGTGGCCATGTGCAGCTTCCGGCAGGCAGCCGTCAATGCGACGGGCGTCTGCGCGGTGAGCAACCTGTCCCTCGGCGATGGCGGGGCCGTCTGCTTCAACGGCAGCGGCCAGCTCTGGGTGCGCAGCGGCGGCGACGACACCACCCTGTGCGCGGCCACCGACGCGGCCCAGGACCCGACCACCGTGTGGTTGAAGTCCTGCGTGCCCTGGGCGGCCAACCCCGGCGGCGCCACCGCCCAGAACGCCTTCAGCGGAGCGGACGTGCGGTTCAACCGGTTTGAGAGCGGCGCGGGTACCTGTCCGCCGGGGGGCACCCTGTCCGCCGATGCAAAAGACGTGACCAGGCAGGTCCTCATTCCGGCCGGCGGCCATCCGCTGGTTCGACTGCCGTGAACGGGAGCTGACATGAAAAAGGACAGCAGAACATCGCTGCGGGGCTTTTCACTGGTGGAGGTCATGGTGGCCATGGCCGTATTCGGCATTGCGGCCCTGGGGCTCGCCGCCCTCAACAAGGTGTCCATGGACGCGGCGGTGGGCGGCCGGGAGCGCACGAACGCGGCGAACCTGGCCCAGTTCACCATGGCCTGGCTGCAGAACGAGGCGGGGGCCATCGCCAACGGCGAAGCACTGACCAACTATCCGTTGATTGACACGGCCATGGCCAACGTGGGCGACTGGCAGCTCCTCAGCGGCACCGACCAGACGTTCCGGTTTGACGAGCACCTGGGCAACAGCAGCGAAGAAATCTACACCAGCGGCACGGACACGGCGGCGTTCTGCGTGGACTACATGATTTCCCAGTTCGAAACCCAGAACGAAACCGCCACGTCGGGCCAGTTTCAGACCCTGGGCAACCTGTACATGGTGTCCGTGCGGGTCACCTGGCCCAGGGAGCGGCGGTTCAACGAGGGCGGCGACTGGACGAACTGCGCCACCCGGGTGACCCTGCTCCATCCGGAGGCCACGTGGCAGGACGCCTTTCACCAGCTGGTCATGACCCAGGTGCTGACCACCGATTTTGCCCAGAAGATCTGAGGAGGACACAGGTGCCCATGCATACACAGAGAGGATTCACGCTGGTGGAGTTGATGATCGCCCTGCTGCTGGGCGCCATCGTGGCCGTCACCCTGACGGGCATCACCCGCAGCATGGTGGAGGAATCCAAGAACCAGCAGTACATCGTCGAGGCCTCGGAAACGGCCCGGGCGGGCATGGACATGCTCCGCATGGATCTGATGCGGACGGGCATGTTTGTGGCGGCCAACCCCCGCAACGCTGAGAATCCCGACTCGCTGGTGTCCAACAGCGGCGTCAGCGGCACCCACGCGGCCTATTACCGCAACGCCATCGTGCACCTCAATCCGGGAGGGACAGGGCCCGATTCGGTGGTCCTCGTGGGCAACTTCATCGGTGATCGGGTCTATGAGGCAGAAGTGGACGTGGAGGCGGGAAACCAGATCAGAATTCTCGGCGGCATCACAGAGGACCACTGCCTGCGCGAATTCAATCCGAAATATGCGTTTGCCCACATCATCACCGGAACCGGGCAGACCCACGAAGCCAAGCTGGATCAGGGAAATCCGCCCGATGCGCAGAACTGCGTTGGCGGTTTCTGTGAATGTCTGCTCACGTTTCCCCAGGGAGAGCTGATCGACGGCGCCTTCGGCGAACGGCTGGTCAAGGTGGCGGCCAACCAGGCCGTCATGTACCGGGTGGAGGTGGTGCAGGGCAGGGGTGTGCTCATGCGGTATTTCATCGACTACGACGGCAATGCACCCATGGCCTCCAACTGCAACGTTCCCACCTCCGTGGCCAATTTCATCCACTTTCCCTCGGCAGTGGAAATCGCCGAAAACGTGGTCGACTTTCAGATCTGGTTCCGGCCCATCGATCCGGCCTCCATCGGCGGTAACGTGGACCGGGCTCTCTACCATCCGCTGGCCACCCTCAGCACCAACGCTGCGCCCCTGCGTCCCCTGCCCACCAACGTCATCGTCGGCGCAAACCAGCCCGATCAGGCGACAACCCTGGTGCACCTCTCCTGCCCCACGGGCGCGGGCGGCAACGTGCTGGGCCCGGAGCATATCCGGTCGGCGATTGTCAGCCTGTCCGTCCGGATGAACGAAACCGATCAGTCCGTGCGGCTGGGACAGGACACGGACAGCGACACGGATGCGGAGGGCGCAAGCATGGTGGTGGAGCGGGAGCTGGCACCGCCGCCGGCCGGGGATGTGGGCATGTACCGGACCCGCCGCTATTACATGGAAGTTAAATTACCCAATCTGATGTCCCAGATGGCGTCATTTCAATTCGGGGGCAACACCCTTGTTTTCTGAGGAGCGCACATGAACGCAGTGCTGGAGCAATCGAGGGAAGGGCGTCAGCGGGGATTCGTGCTGGTGGTGGTCTTTACGCTCATCGTTCTGATCAGCGGGCTGGGCCTCATGGCCATGCGCCACGCCCGGCAGGAAGCCCGGTCCACTGGGGCCTATGTGGATTCCACCCAGGCAGTGGCTCTGGCGGAGAGCGCCATGGCCATTGCCATCACGGACCTGCGGCTGTCGCCCGACTACTATCAGATTTCGTTTTCCGATCCGGGCAACCAGCTGGCATCGGCCGATCTGTGGAACCTGCGGTATGCCATTCCCCTGGATGCGCAGAATTTTTCGGACGAGGGCGGCGTGACCGGCACCATCTGCAACGCGGCCGTGGTGCCCGATCCGACCGGATGTGTGCAGATCCTCTCCAGCCCGTATTACGATCAGGGCGGGGGCACCGCCGCGGTGGACCTCCATCCGGGGGCCGAGTTCTTTACCACCGTCCTGTACGAGGCGCCTCTGGTGGGCCCCTGTCCGCCGGGATTCTCGTGCTTCGACGACCAGAATTACGGCTGGTATGTGTTCGGCATCAATGTGACGGCGCGGTACGGCAAGGGCGGCACCCGCTGGCTCAACGAAACAAAGTTTGAAGAGCACGGACGCGCACAGGGCGCCGGACGTGTCACCATCGGCCCCATCGGGGCCTATGGAAGATAGGCGGTAGCGAAGATGAAACAGTCCATGACACGCACAACCCTTCTGACCGCGGCGGTGCTGCTGGCGGCGGCGCTGCTGCTGCCCGACGGGGCGGCGGCCCAGGTGGCCGGCCAGCGCATCAATCCCAACATCATCCTGCTGCTCGACACGGGCCGGGGCATGAACTGGATCAAGGAAACCAACTTTGTCACGGTGGACGGCGCGGACGTGCGCTCGGCAAAGGCCATCAAGGCCTGCGACGACATGAACCTGGAGGAGGGAAGCTACACCCACGTGAAAACGGCCTGGCAGACCCTTGTCGAAACCCATCTGGGCAGCTCCACGGACATGCGCTACCAGCACTGTTTTTACGAAGACCCGGACATCCGTCCCTACCTTCACGCCGATACCCTGACCGGCATTCCCCTGACCGGCGCCCCCCTGTACGAACGGATGGCCGAACTCACCAACGAGTACTGGAAATTCAACAAGGAACCCCATCTGCGCCTCATCAACTGCTACGATCCCCGGGAGACGGGCAACCGGGGCGACTGGAACATCCAGTACCAGCAGTGCATCGGTGAGGACATCGCCTCGATTCCGGGCCACGAAATCACCACCAGATCGGGCCGCAAATACTGGTGCCAGGATTTTGTGGACGCGGACGGCGACGGCGCCGAAGACGATGCAAACTACGTGACCACCGGCGCGCCCCTCAATCGGGCCATCTGTTTCAACCTGCATCCCAGGGCGCTGCCCAGTTCCACGGACGGCATTCTGGAGCGATATCGATCCCTGGCGCGGTTCAGCGTAATGACCTTTGACAACACGCCGGCCCCTACGCAGCACGATACCGCCATCTGGGACGAGACCGCCATGCACCGGGCGGGCTGGGACTGGGGCGGCGACAAGGAGTGGTTCATCACCGCCTACGAACAGAGGGTGCCGTCCCCGGCCACCAAGTTCTGGAACGCGGGCATCCGCACCGATTCGCCCCGGGCCCTGGGCAAGCTGGTGCGCATCGGCGACGATTTTGAAAACCGCAATCAGGAAGTGCGCAAGGTCTTTGACACCATGGAGCCGCTCCACTGTTCGTTTGACGCGGCCCTCCTCGACGACGTGGGCGAATACGCCTATCACGCGCCGGAGATGCGACCCGCCTATTCTGCGGGGGCCGACCTGTTCTTCAACTGCCGGCCCAAGCTGGTGGTGTTCATCACGGACGGCATCCAGACGGACTCCCTGGAGTTTCCGCAGGCCTATTGCAACAAGGACAACAAGGCGCCGCCGCCGCCCTATCCGAGCCCCGACGAAACCCAGATCGGCACCGGTGCGCCGCCCTACACCTGCCCGTTCAACTCCACCACGCGCGAAGCCACGGAGCTGTTCCGGGTGGTGGAGCGGCTGGCGGCCAACGGCGGGGAGCTGCCCGGCGACGTGGAGCCCATGTACATGGTGGTCATCGGCCTCAACATGCGCGACAAGGAAAACGGCGGCAACAACCGCTGCGACGGCACCCCCGTGTGGGACGACAACAAGGGCATCTGCAAGCCCCCGGGAGATGACTGCATCGCCCTGAACGAGGTGAACCAGGCAAACTGCAACGGGGCCTCCATGGCCTACCGGGAAGCCTATGTAACGCCCCGGCAGTATCTCAACCTCATCGCCCTGCACGGGTGGCCCGACCCCAATTTTCCGGTGGATCCCATGGCCCAGATTTCGCCCTATGTGAACAAGCCCGCTGGTACGTTCCAGCAGCCCCCCTGGCGCACGGACAACGGCAGCGGCACCATGGTGCAGACCTGGTGCGAAGACGACCCCAACATGTGCGGCGGTGAGGAATCTGACGGCAAGCCCAACGGCGCCCTGTTCGTGGACTCCCGCCAGGAACTCTCCATGGTGCTGGACGCCCTGTTCAACGGCTTCACCTATGACGAAACCGCCACCCGCACGGAGCTGGTGACCACCAACGTGACGGCCCCGGCGTCCAGTCAGGGCACCTTCTTCAGCGACGCCACCGCCGTGCAGCAGTACGTGTTCAACAGCGGTTACCACGCCCAGGCGGGCAAACCCTGGGCGGGCGTCCTCAGCCGGCAGGGTTATGCGTGCACCAGCAATAACGAAGGGGCCACCGAGGGCGGCGGCGCGGTCACCGGTGCATTTGTGGACTTCCAGTCCGAGTTGCGGGACCGTCAGACCGCGGCCAACCGGCTCATCTACATTCTGAATCCGGCCCTCACGGCCGGCGACCTGAATCCCGATTCCAACATCGAATACAAGGCGGGTTTCCCGAATGCCCTGATTCCCTTTGCAGCGGCGAACGGCCTGGACGACTGCCTCCTGGGTGCGCCGGCGGCCTTCTGCGCGTCCAACACGGACTATCTGGACGCCACCGTCGACTACCTGAAGGGCGTGTCGGGCACCGGCTTCCGGGCAGAGAAACCCCTGGGCGATATCTACAACTCGTCCCCCTACATCCTGCCGCCCCCCAGGGAGCGGGTGCCCATCAATTCCTATGAGCAGTTCAAGGCGATGACCCACACGGATGAGGACAACGTGTCCGTGCAGAACGTGAACCGCCAGCCCTACCTGTACGTGGGGACCAACGACGGCATCCTCCATTCGTTCAACGTGTGGGCAGAGGACGGGGATCGCATCGAAGGGTGGGGGTTTGTGCCCACGCCCCTTGTCGAAAACATCGATTTTCAGTTTCCCGTGCGCTGGACCGACACCTTTGATCCGGCCACCGGCGCCCTGACAGGCTATTCGGTCACCGCCGAAAACCTGATCGGTTCGTTCCAGCATATCTACGGCGTGGATGCGCCGCCCCTGGCCGCGGATGTGCTCATCTACAAGAGTGACGATGATTATGAAAAGGAATACTGGCGCTCCCTGGTCCTCGGTGGCCTGGGGAAGGGTGGCTATGGCTACTACTGCCTGGATGTCACCGTCAACCCGGAAACGAAACCCGCCTACCGCTGGCAGCTCTCGCCCACCCATTTTGCGGCCAATACCGAAGCGGCGGATCAGGCGGCCATCGGGGAGATGGGACTTGCCCTGTCGCGGCCGGAGCTGGCTTATGTGTACTACGAGTTCCAGCGTCCCGTGGACGGTGCCGGTGCGGCGGTGGAACATCAGGCGGCGGTGGCCATCCTGCCCGGGGGCTACATCAGCAACGAGACCGGCGACATGGAGGTGAGCACGGGAGTGTACATCGTGCGGGCCGGGGACGGCCGGCTGGTCCGCTATCTGAAGCCCACGGTGGACACGGATATCTGCGACACGGCGGACCTGGCCATGTTCGAATCCAATCTCTACACCTACGATCCCCTGAAGGAGCCCCTGGCCCGCACCGCCCAGCTCGTGGGCCAGCCCATCGTGCCCAACGCCATCCGCACGGGCAAGGTGGCCGACGAGGCCTTCATCGGCGACGATCGGGGACGCCTGTGGCGCATCGACATGAGCGACACGGATCCGGCGAACTGGTGCCTGGAGGTGTTCTTCAGCACCCTGCTGGCCGAACATTTCCCCTACCGGGACTGCCTGAACAACGACCCGTCCAACCCGGGCGCCGTGCCGCCGGTCTGCGCGGCCAAGACCGTGGACGTGGCCAATCCCTGCTCCGCCGCGGATATCAACGGGTTCATGACCGATACGAACATCTCCGTGGATTCCCCCTCCGGCGCCGCCTGCACCACTCTGGACTATCCGTTCCCGCGGATTCCCATGATGGCGCCGCCCACGCTCATTCAGGACGAGGACCGCAACAACGTGCTCCTCTTCGGCACCGGCCAGATCGACGGCCTCGCCACCCTGAACCACAACCGGGTGTTCTCGGTCACTGTCACGCCGGAGATCAACCTGACGGCCACCACGGCCACCTACACGGAGGGCATGCCGGTCATCAACTGGTGGATCGGCGAAAACGTGACCACCTATCCGGTGGGCCTCCATACGGACACCACCGCGGGCATTGGCTACATCGAATCTCAGATGTTCCCGTCTTCGGGGGATCCGACCCGCGCCACCGGCACGGCGACCACCCACTTTGACTTCTGGGGACTGGGCGAAAAGATGCTGGGCCGCATCGCCGTGTTCAACGAGACCGCGTTCTTCACCAGCTTCACGCCCCTCGACAAATCGACGGAGAAGCTGGACGGCTGTGATGCCGGCGGCTCCAAGATCTGGGGCGTCAGCTTCGATGACCTGACGGATTTTCCAAAGCTCCCCGACGAGGGCGGTGTCGGCATCATGGTTCCCTACTACGAGCGGGATCGGCAGCTCCTCACCGGATTGCGGGTGGTGCGCCGGCCCGCCTGTGACGGCACCGAGGGCTTTGTGCTGATGGTGCAGAAGGCCAGGCCGCCCGCCAGTGCCACCACGCCGGGCACCACCGATCACGCCACGGCGCCCATCACCCCGGAGACGATTCCCATGCCCACATCGGGCCGTGGCTTTACCCGCGTGGGCATCGACTCCTGGTCCATCGTGCTGGGCGGCAGCTGATCATGCGCGCCGTTGCCTGCCTCGCTTCCCTGTGTGTCGTTGCGTTTGCCTGTGCCGAACCGCCGGCGCAACCGTTGCCCGCCGATGAAGCGGTTGCTGCCCCGCCGTCCCAGTCCGAAGCGCCGGTTCCGGAACCTGCGGCCCCGGATGAACAAGTGGTGTCTCCGCTCATGGCCGGCGAACATACGGTCTGTGGCGTCCGGATGCCCAACGGTATGATCCCCATGGACATGCCGTCGAAGGACGTCCATCGCTTTGAGGGCACCCACGCCATTTCGTCGGTCAGGGCCTATCTGGTCGAACAGCTTCAGGCGCCCGTGAACATTTCGCCCAACCGGTTTTCGGCGGGCTTCTTCATTGAATCGGCCCGACCAGCCGGAGCGACAGCGGATGCGACGCGATGCAATTTCAAGATCAACGAGGGCAGTCTGGGAGGTGCCCGGGTGGACGTGTGGCCGGCGGGCGTGGAGGTGGTCACCACCCACCAGACAGGTCTGGAAACCTACGAATCATCTCTCCAGCGGCGTCGGGCGGTGGCCGGTGCGTCCGCTGATGCGCCCGTCGTGCGCTATGAAACAAAGCAGGAAAAGGTGAAGGCCACGTTCCGGGTTATCGACAAGATGGCGCGGGGCGAACCCCTCACCGAAGAAGACTATCAGAGCCCCTACTTCACCGATTTGTGAATCACTCCACCTGTGCCGCGTAGACGCCGTCGATATCGGGTCCGTTGGCGGCGCTGTCCCGCACGAAAGGGGCGCCCGTGTCGGGGTTGATGACCGTGGCCGCGGCGGTGAGGCGCAGGTAGTAGAATCCCTCCTGTCGGATGTGCTGTGCCTCCGGCGCGTCACTCAGATCGTCGAGATCGAAGTGATCTCCGCCGGCCAGCGCCGCGTCCATGGGATCCACCGGGTTGTCGGCTTCGTTCAGGCGAACGGGCGAAATGCCCGCGAATCCACGCCAGTGGTCGGGATTCGGTGAGTAGATGGTTTCGTCCGGCGCCGTGTAGTCAAAGGGAAACGGCACCCACACGTCACCGTCGAGGGACACCTCCACCACAACGGGATCCATGAAGCGATCTCCGCTGTCGCCGATTTGGAATGCGTTTTCAAACACGGCGAAGTCCGGTCCGTCTCCGTTGACCACCAGCCGGCCGTTCCAGCCCAGCACAATGTAATTGTTATTGTCCGCGGACAGACCAAGGGAGAGAACGCTGTCCGTGTTGCCCGCGCGATCCCCGGCCCCGTACACGCCATCCGCAAGGGCGTCTGACGCCGTGAGATCGAGCCCGGCGGGCGCTTCCACCACCTGCGAGGCGGAAAATCGCTCCACGGAAGGCCCGGTGTCTTCGCTGCAGGCGAATGCGGCGAAGGTGACCAGGATGTTGATGAGGCAAATCGGGTGTTTCACGATCAGTGGCTCCGATGGATGGGCGGGATGCTATCGATTCCGCCGGGTTCGCACCAGCATGGAGTGGGGAGGGTCGAAAATTTGGGCCATGTAATGACGTGTAGTATAAAACATCCGGAGGTGCATCATGAAGCGCGTGTTTGTCTATGTGTTGTTCGTTGTGGGAGCCCTGTGTTCGGTCAGTTTTACCGCCCGGGCGGCGACCGCCAGGGAGATGACCTACAGCCAGTCCACGGTGTGGCGCTGCGCGGTCCGCTTTCTACGGGTGGACAGCGGCTACCGGATTCTGGAGCAGGACAAGGACACGGGATATCTGCTGTTTGAATACCTGGACAGCGGCCGGGCCTACAACGGCTCGTTCGAGATCATGGAAGTGACGAAGAACGGCGACCGTGTCGTGCGGGTGCAGCTCAACGTGGCGGGGCAGCCGAAATACGTGGAAAACCTCCTGTTCACGAAGCTGGAACGCAAGCTGAAAAGCGAGTATGGTTTTCCGCCGGCGCCGCAGGCGGATCCCGCGGCGACCCCGGCTGCGTCCGGAAAACCCGAAAAAGCCGGTGCAGACGACAGCGCGGACAACCCCGACGACGCACAAGAAGCGGAGCCGGAAGCGGATGCGGAAGAAACCCGGGATCCCGTGGAGGATTATTGAGATGAGTGAGAGAACCCTGTGCGTCATCAAACCCAACGCGGTGGAAGCCAACAACGTGGGTGCCATCATCGCCATGCTGGAATCGGCCGGTCTCCGGGTAGTGGCCCTGCGGATGACCCGCCTGTCCGCGCCACTGGTAGAAGCCTTTTACGCGGAGCACGTCGGCAAGCCCTTTTTCGAAGGCCTGAAGCAATTCATGGTATCCGGGCGCGTGGTGGCCATGGTGCTGGAAGGCGACAACGCCATTGCCCGCTGCCGGGAAGTGATGGGTGCCACCAATCCCGAAAAGGCCGCTGAAGGAACCATCCGCAAAAAGTTCGCCCTGGACATGACCCGCAACGCGGTGCACGGCTCCGATTCTCCGGCATCGGCCGAACGGGAAATCGCGTTCTATTTCGATCGATTTTCCACCCTGTAATCGCCTGTTGCATCTGTTCACCACATTGAGGAACAGACCGATAAAACACTTGAGATGTCCGTTTGCCGTCCGTATGATGAAATCATTTCTGATGCGCTGAAACGGAGTGGTTCATGCGGATTCGGTCCTGCGGCAAAACGGATGTGGGAAAGCGTCGAAAGGTTAACCAGGACGCGTTCTTGATTGACGAATCCCTCGGGTTCTTCATTGTCGCTGACGGCATGGGGGGACACGCGGGGGGCGAGGTGGCGTCAACGGAAACAGTAGAAGCCGTTCACGACATGGTGGTGCGCAACCGGCGGGTCATCGACCAGTTCACGGCCGCGCCCATTTCGCGGGAATCTTCTCTGGCGATTTCCCGGCTGATGGAAAGCTCGGTGCAGTCCGCCACATACATGGTGTACGGCATGGCGGAGCAGTCGCCGGCCCACCACGGGATGGGCACCACCGTTTCGGCCATGCTGCTGGCCGGTGCCTATGCGGTGACGGCTCAGGTGGGGGACAGCCGTATTTACTGCATCAGGGACGGCGAAAGCGTGCAGCTCACCGAAGACCATACGCTGGTCAACTGGCAGATCAGAGAAGGTGTCATCACGCGGGAACAGGCCGAACACGTTTCGTACAAGAACATCATCACCCGGGCAGTGGGCAGCAAGGATTACGTGGATGTGGACACGCAGATCATTTCCGTATCCGTGGGCGATCGGTTCCTGCTGTGTTCGGACGGGCTCCACGGATACCTGGAGCGCGCGGAAATCTCTCAGATATTTGCCGGTCCCTTCGAAGACGTATGCGATCAGATGATCGCGCTGGCCAACGGGCGGGGCGGCAAGGACAACATCACCGCGGTCGCGGTGGAAATCACCGACTGACAGTCCTGGGAAACGACACTCCTGCCCGGGACAGCATGTCCTCCATGGACAGGTAGGTCTCCGGCGTCCGGGTGGCCACCTGGGCCAGAAACGAGATGCGGATGGGCGCGTCGAAGGTGCCGAAGATGGTGGCCGCTGTGAGTCGGCGCAGGCGTTCGCCGATGGCCCTTGCCACACCGTGGTCCGTGTCCGGCAGCACGATGGCAAATACATCGTCCGCGTAGCGCCCCACATAGTCGCGGCTGCGCAGCTCTCCCCGGATGATCAGCTCCACGTGGGCGAGGGCGCTCTCCAGGCGGGTGGCGCCGGTCCGCAGCTCCAGGCTGTCAAATCGGTCGACCCGCAGCGCGAGCATGGAAATGCTGGAACGGGCCCGGTTGGCGGCCTTCAGCTCTGCGGCAAACCGCTCCAGAAATTTTTTGCGGGATGCCACCACGGTCAGTTTCTCGCTGCCCATGCGCAGGTCCCGGCCCCGGGTGACCGATTCGATATCGCTGCGGAGTTCGGGGTCCGGAATGCAGGAGACCGCGCGATCGATAATGCTCTGCACGGAGGAAGTTCTGGACTGGAGGGCGGAGATTCCCGATTTTGCGCATCGCGACACCAGACTTGAGGATGTTTTGGGCGCCAGCAGCAGCGTGGGTGGCGCGGGGGTGGAGCCGCAGGCGGTTTTCAATCGGTCGAAGACGGCCAGACCGTCCGTCCCGGTCAGCTCGTTGTCGCAGATGACCAGTTGCAGCTGGTGATTGTCCATGAGGACGGCTACTTCTTCCGGATCGGAGGTTACGATGACGATGAAGCCCTGCTGTTCGAGGGCCTTGCGCAACTGGTTGAGCAGCTGCGGGTCTTCACTGATGCACAGGGCTGTGGGGATGCTCTGAAACCGGGCAGCCTTTGTCAGGTTCTTTTCGAGGAGTCCCATCATCCTGCTATCGATATCGGATATAAATTGGATTACTTAATAGGCAAACCGCATATTACTGACGATTTTCGTCAAACGCGGCAAGCCCCTGGTCCAGAAAAGATACAAAATCCGATTCATTGGTCGTCATACTGGAGAACGTCGCCAGCACCGTGTCCGTGCGGGGGTCGAGGATGACGTAGAACGGCAGGACGGCGGTGCCGAATCTCTGGAGCTGGTATTCCCGCTGGGTCCGGTGAACGTCCAGGGGGCCATCTGTGAATGCTTTCAGTCGCACCATCTGCGCCAGTCGTCGTCGGACGGCGGGGTTCGGGAACATGCCGGTTTCCATCTGGCGGCAGTTGGCGCACTGGAATCCGGTGAAGTCGACAAACAGCGGGCGATTTGCGCGGCGCGCGGCTGTCATGGCCTCGTCCAGGTTGTCCTTCATGAAGGGCAGGTGGCCGGCTTCGCGGCCGGATTCGTTAAGTGTCGCGGAAGGGTAGGGTACCGGTGGCATCCAGCCATCCAGCCATCCACCCAGTGGGCGGTTGTTGCCGATGCCCGAGAAGCTCTTTGCGGCGGCGGCCAGGAGGGCAACCGCGATGAGAATCCGGACAATGCCCGGTCGCGGGGACGGTGTTGACGGTTTCGGGGGATGGTTGCGGGAGAACACGCGCAGGACGAGGAGGGCAGTGGCGCAGAAGAGAACGGTCCAGACCACCAGCACCACATCGCGGGTGATGATTCCCCAGGTGAAATGGAGGTCGAGATTGGAAAGGAATTTCAAGGCCGCGGCCAGTTCGAGAACCCCGAAGAGCATTTTTACGGAGAGCATCCAGTCTCCGGCGCGTCCCTGCAGGCGGGTTGCGGCGGAGGGAAAGGCCGCCAGCAGAAAGAACGGAAGGGCGAAGGCGCTTGAAAACGCAATCATGCCGATGAGTGGATAGAACCACTCCCCGCGGGCGGCCAGGGGAAGCACCCAGCCACCCACGAATCCCACGGTGCAGGAAAAGGAGACCAGCGTAAAGGTGACGGCCATGAAGAACACCCCTGCCGCCTGATGCAGGAAGTCCCGCTTTCCGGCGGCCAGACGCTGCTCAGCGCCGGCCGAGCGGGAAATCAGAAATGAGGGGAGCCGCAGCTCGAAGGCGCCGAGGAGATTGAGTCCGAAGAAGACGAGCAGGGCGCCGATGAACACATTGAACAGCGGATGGGTCGAAATGCGCTGCATGGCGTCGGCGCCGGAAATCATCGAAAGGAGGACGCCCGGAATTGAATAGACCAGCACAATGGATGCCGCGTAGATGGCGGCCATGACAAGGTTATGCCGGATGGGGTCTGCCTGATGGCGGGTGAAGAAGCTCACGGTGATGGGAACCATGGGAAAGACGCAGGGCGTCAGCAGGGCGCCGAGTCCCGCAGCGGCGGCCATCAGCAGAAACGCCAGAAGCCCCATGGCAGCAGGGTTCTGGGCGGTCGGTGGTTCGGAGTCGACGGTGTCGCGGACGGTGCGGGAGGGAGAAAAGGATTCTCCCGGCAATGTCGGCGGGATGGTGTGTTCGGGTCGCGCGTTTCCGGAAAGCAGCGTCAGATTTACACTGCGATCAAGTCGTTGTGTGTAACAACTCCGGTCGTCGCAGAGTTGGGCCGCGATGTGTACGGGAATGGTCAGTCCGCCGGCTGCGGCGATAACGCGGAATGCGCGGTGATAGGCAATCTGTCCCGTATGGTATTCCACATTCTTTTCAAAACCCGGGTCCCGTTTGACGTGAGGGGGTGAACCGCTCCAGTCGGTTTCAGCCTGCAGGGCGGGATTCTGAATGTCTACCTGCAGAGGCAACGGGCCGTCTTCTACTGTCGTCATGGAGTAGAGGATGAAGCCGGCAGGAATA
>JAKQNG010000343.1 GCA_029565915.1 Deltaproteobacteria bacterium | reverse complement strand
TGGGTCGAGTAGCCCGCCTCTGCTGCTTGCCCGGTGGTGAAGTAGCCCTCCTGGGCGCTCGCTGTCTCGAACAGCAGGTCCCAGTCCGGCCTCTTTGGTCGACCGTCCATGCGCGAATAGTAACCCAGAGTTACGTTTTGTGCAAGCTTGTCATAGTCCGAGCACATTCCGTAACCCTGGGTTTTGTTTCGTGCGTTCTCCCTGGCCTTCTGTTTGCGTGGTGGTTGGTTGATGCCGGCCACCTGACAGAACGAGTCAAGAGGGGTGATTCTCGCAGGACCCCGCTTGTCGTTCGTCACCAAAACGGAGACTTCCGATCGCCCTTTGGCGTCGAGACGGCAAGTGAGCTGCCGTCCCCATCCCGCCCTCGGCAGGCTTTACCCTCCCTGGGAGACCCATCTCCCGAGAAGGTGCACGCCATGACCTACGGCGTCAGGTACGCGTTCTCGGTGCCGTGCCAGAACGACGCCTGCCGGGCGCGCATCGAGTGGGAGCTGGACCTGAACGAGCTGCCGTGTCGGCCGCTCTGCGACGAGAGCCGGACCGCCGTCCTATGTCCCGGAAGTCTACTTCGCCATTACCTTGATGAGGTCGAGGACCTTGTTGGAATAGCCCATCTCGTTGTCGTACCAGGAGACGACTTTGACGAAGGTGCCGTCGAGGGCGATGCCGGCCTTGGCGTCAAATACGGAAGTCAGCGCTTCGCCGACGAAATCGGTGGAGACCACGGCTTCGTCCGTATAGCCCAGAACGCCCTTCAGCGCGCCTTCGGAGGCGGCCTTCATGGCCTTGCAGATTTCGTCATAGGAAGCGGACTTTTCGAGTTCCACGGTGAGATCCACCACGGAGACGTTGCTGGTGGGAACGCGGAAGGCCATGCCCGTCAGCTTGCCGTTCAGGGCCGGCAGCACCTTGCCCACGGCCTTTGCGGCGCCCGTGGACGAAGGAATGATGTTTTCGAGGATGCCCCGGCCGCCTCTCCAGTCCTTCTTGGAGGGGCCGTCCACCGTTTTCTGGGTGGCAGTGGCCGCGTGCACGGTGGTCATGAGACCGCGCTTGATGCCGAAGCTGTCATTGAGCACCTTCGCAATGGGGGCGAGGCAGTTGGTCGTGCAGGAGGCATTGGACACGATGGTCTGCCCGGCGTACTTGTCGGTGTTCACGCCGACCACGAACATGGGCGTGTCGTCCTTGGAGGGAGCCGACAGGACAACTTTTTTCGCACCGGCCTTGATGTGGGCTTCGGCGGTTTCCTTTGTGAGGAAGAGCCCTGTGGATTCCACGACGTACTCGGCGCCGATGGCATCCCACTTCAGGTTTGCCGGGTCTTTTTCCTGCGTGCAGCGCACGGGCTTGCCGTTCACCACCAGACCGCCGTCCTTGATTTCGATCTTTCCATCGAAACGACCGTGAACGGAGTCGTATTTGAGCATGTAGGCCAGATAGTCCACGTCGAGCAGATCGTTGATGCCCACGATCTCAACGTCGCCCCGTTTTACGGCGGCGCGGAATACCATGCGTCCGATGCGTCCGAAGCCATTGATACCAACTTTAATTGCCATTTGAATTTTCCTTTCCGCGGCAGCCATCTTGGTGTGGCTGGGTTTTGCGCGAGTTCCATAGCACACCCGCAGTGGGGTTTCAACGGCTTATATGGAGCGGTTTGAAAGGAAAGGGATTGGATCGGCGGAAACGCTACCAGCACATGATGTTGACCGCGCCCGAGGTCACCTCGATCATGATGGGACTCGTTGTGCCGAGGGTGATGGGATAGTAGTTGGTGGAATTGGTCAGGTTGTAGACCGTGCCCTTGAAGATGACTGTTCCATCCACTGTGGCGCGTTCAAATTTTCCCGAATGGCCGTAGCACGGATTCTGGGTTGCCGAATAGAGGCCCTGGGTCAGGGTCTGCGTCGTGTTGTCGTTCAGCATGATCTCAATCGCTCCGCTCGTGTCCTCCGGGCCGGTGTCCGTGTCCTCGGTTTCGGTATCTTCGGTTTCGGTATCTTCGGTTTCGGTGTCCTCGGTCTCTGTGTCTTCGGTGTCGGTGTCGGTATCCGTATCGGAATCGGTGTCCGTATCGGAGTCGGTATCCGCATCTGAGTCGGCATCGGTATCCGAGTCGGAATCTCCGTCGGAATCGCTGTCCGTATCAGCGTCGCTGTCCGTATCCGCATCAGTGTCGGTGTCCGCATCGCTGTCGGAGATCATGTCCGTGTCCACATTCAACGTGCTGCCGGCGCAACCGAATGCCCAGACAGCCAGCACAATCGCTACAAGTCGTGTCAAATTCATCGTATTCACTTTCATCTGTTCCGTTAAAAACGCGGATTCCGACCGCATTGTATCACGCGATTGGACGCCGCAAAGTGTGTTTTTTGTGACCACCGGAGCGAGAATCGGGTGGAACGGGAAGAAAAAACTACCAGTATTTCAATGCGATGGGGAGGCCGACGCCCTGAAAATCCAGCAGGACCGGGCACCCGGTGGTGGCCGGAATGGATGCCATGGGACTGTTCGGGTCCGTAAATGTCGCGGAACCGGCGGTGCCACAGGTGCTGTGGTAATTGACGGTCAACGGGCATTCTTCGCAGGTGCCGGTCACCACGATCTGCATCGTGACATTTCCGTCGGTGATGTGGGGCGCCTGGGTGGCGAGATCGAGCATGGCACAGCCGTCGCTCTGAATGGTCACGTCAATGTTGCCGGCCCCCAGGCTGGTCGCTGTCGCTTCTGTGCAGTCGCCGCCACCCGTATCTTCGGTCTCCGTGTCCACCGGGTCCGAATCATCCGTGTCGCCGGTATCGTCCGGTTCGGTGGAATCGGAGTCATCGTCCGAATCCCCATCAGTGTCCGAATCCGTATCCCCATTGGTGTCGCCTCCGCTGTCCGATCCGTCCGGTGAATCCGAACCGTCCGGCAGGTCCGAATCGTCCGAATCGTCCGGAGCCCCCACCTCTCCCGTTCTGCCGCCGGCCGTCCCGGTTACGCAGGAACAGAAGAAAAGTGCGCCGAGCAGCCCCGGCCATAAATGAAATCGCTTCTTTGTCATGGTTTACCTCGTGGTCATCGCATTGGATAAGTGCATATGCCGATCCGTTGTCGGCAGAATTCGATTATCCCCTTCCCCGGTCGGAGGCAACAGAAGGTCGGACTGCGTGAAAAACGCAATCGCTTTGACATTTTTCCAGAACCGGACCGCTGAAACCCGTATTCCGATTTACCTTTGACAAGGGATTCGATAGCATGGCGACATGCCGCCTGCGCACGCAGAACCCGCTTCGGACCGACCCGGGAGCCTGCCTTGACCGATCGCATCCCCCCACGGGAATTCGAAGGCTACGTGTTGAAGCACAGCCTCGGCAAGGGCGGCATGGGGGAAGTTCATCTGGCCCTGGACACCCTCCTCGATCGCCACGTCGCCATCAAATTCATCACCAGCCACCGGGCGGACGACGTCGCGCGCACCCGATTTCTCCTGGAAGCGCGAGCCTTTGCGCGGCTGCAGCATCCCAATGTGGTGTCCATCTATCGCGTAGGGGAAGTGGACGGCATGCCCTTCCTGGTTTCCGAATACGTCAAGGGTTACTCCCTCGATACCGTCTCCAGCCGGCAACTGTCGTCGTCAGAAGTCATCCACATCGCTTCGGGAATCGCCCGGGGTCTGGCCGCCGCCCACAAACAGGGGGTCATCCACCGGGACATCAAGCCCGGCAATGTGATGATCGCCGAGAACGGGGAGCCCAAGCTGCTGGATTTCGGCATCGCCAAGCTGCTGGAATCCATGTCCAGTTCCACCCAGATTCCCCTGGCTGCGCTCGATCGCTACAACATGCCCACCGTTGCTCCCGCACCGCCGGGGGCGGACACCGATACGCTGGACGCGGGTGTCCATTCGCCGAGCAATCCGGAGTTCTTCAGAGACGTGCTGTCGGATACCCCTCTCATTGAAAAGGATCTGACACGCACAGGTACCGCCATCGGTACGCCGCGATACATGGCCCCCGAGGTCTGGCGGGGACGGGAGGCCACCTTCCGGTCGGATATCTACTCATTTGGCGCCCTCATGTACTTCATCTGCAGCGGTGCACCGCCCCACACGGGACGCACCTCCCACGAAATCGGCGAAAAGTGCGTGACCAGGGACGCGAAGCCCCTTCTGGAAGTCGCGCCGGATACCCATCCGGGACTGGCCGAAATCGTGGACAAATGCCTGCGACGGGACCCTCTCGAGCGATACGCAACGGGCAACGACCTGCGGCTCGCCCTGGCCCAGCTCACCCCCGAAATGCGCACGGAGTTCTCGCCCGAGGGCAATCCCTACCGGGGCCTTCATCCCTTCGAGGAAGAACACACCAACCTGTTTTTCGGCCGGGATTCGGAAATCCGTCTCATCCTGGAGCGGTTGAAAACCGATCCGATGGTGGTGGTGGTGGGCGATTCCGGCGTGGGCAAATCGTCCCTGTGCCGGGCGGGGGTCATCCCGCGAATCGGTCGCTGGCTGGGAGACGCGCGCCGGTGGCGTTCGGTCACGCTGGTGCCCGGACTCCATCCGGTCACCTCCCTGTGCGCGGTGCTGTCTCCCATCGTACACCTCTCCGAGCAGGAGGTGGAAGCCGCCATCCGCACCGAACCCGCATCCATCGCCCGTATGCTGCGCTCTGCCTGGGGCCCGGACGGTGGCGTCGTCATCTTCATCGACCAGCTTGAGGAGCTGATCACCCTGTCGGACAGGGACGAGTCCACGGCCATTGCCGATCTGCTGCAGTGGTTTTCCATTCCCACCCCGGGCGTGCGGATGCTGGCCACGGTCCGCGGCGATTTCCTTTCAAACGTGGCGGCCCTGCCCCAGTTGTCCGAACAGATTTCGAAGTCGCTGTTCTTCCTGCGCCCCCTGGCCCAGGAGCGCATCCGGGAAGCCATCGTGGGCCCGGCGGCGGTCAAGAATGTCCGGTTCGAATCGGCCAGGCTGGTGGACATGCTGGTCAGATCCACCGAGGAGGCCCAGGGTGGCCTGCCTCTGCTGCAGTTCACCCTGCGCGAGCTGTGGGAAGTGCGGGACGATAACCTGATTTCCGCCCGATCCCTGGAATCCCTCGGCGGCGTCACCGGCGCCCTGTCCCGCCACGCGGACAACGTGTACAACAGCCTTCCCGTTCCCATGCGGGACGCTGCCAAGCGGGTCATCCTGGAGCTGGTCACCGCCCGGCGCACCCGCGCGCGGAAAACCGAGAAGGAGCTGAATCCCGACAACGAAGACGGCATCCGGAAGGCCATCGACGCCATGGTTTCCGGGAGACTGCTCGTGGCCAGGGAGGGCGAAGGCGGCCGCTGCTACGAAATTGCCCACGAGTCGCTGCTGGAGGGATGGTCCACGCTGGCGGTGTGGCTGTCGGCCAATGCAGATCAGGCGCTGGCCCGTGAGCGGCTGCGTCTTGCCGCTCACGACTGGAAACGACTGGGCTACAACCGGGAAGCCCTGTGGTCGGCACGGCGACTGAAGGAAGTGGCCGGCGTGAATCCGTCCCTGCTCAGTGAGTCGTCCCGTCGATTCCTGCTGGCGTCCCGCCGCGCGGTGCGCATCTCCCGGCTGCTGCAGGTTCTGCTCGTCCTCATCGCGCCTCTTGCCGCGCTGGCAATCTACACCAGCGGCTATGTGCACACGAAGGTGCAGCAGGACGAGAAACTGCAGCAGGAACTCCGGGAAGCCCGAACGGTGATCAGCCGGATCCGCCGCCAGCAGAAGGATGCCGCCACCGCACGGGAAAACGCACTGGCCCTGTTCCATGAAAAGCAGCGGGACCGGGCCGAACGCCGTTGGGATGACTTTACGCGCATCCGCCGTCCCCTCGGTGCGTGGTATGCCCAGACGGCCCGGCATCTGGAAAGCGCCATCCTGCTCGACCCGCACAACGAAGAAGCAAAGGAGCTGTATGCCTCCATCCTGTATGAACGGGCAGTAGATGCGGAGTATCACGGCGAGGCGGCTGCCATGGAAGACATGCTGCACCGCCTGCCCCTGTACGACGAAGGTCGCTGGATGGCCCGCTGGTACCGCCCGGCAGATATCACCTTCCACATCCGGACGGCACCCGGGCTCGAAGTTCCGGTGACGGCCCTGCTCCGCTATGCCACCGATCCGGGTTCTCCTTACAGCACCGCAGACACGGGAACGATTGTGACAGAGGGCGAACAGCTCCGCCTGACCACCGGTTCCTACCTGCTGACCATCCGACAGGGCGAACGGGTGTTCATGTATCCATTCACTGCCGGGCGGGGCGAATCCAGGGAACTGTTCATCTCGCTGCCGTCGGCGGATACCGTTCCGCCGGATATGAATTTCATACCGGCCGGAGAGTTCTTTTTCGGCAGCTCTGCTGCGGACGATCAGCGGCGCGATTTCCTGCATGCAGCGCCGATCCATCTGCGGGAAACGAACGGCTTCCTGATTGCCCGCCGGGAAACCACGTTCGGCGAGTGGCTGGCGTTCCTCGAATCCATGCCCCCGGAAAAGGCGAGTGATTTCCTGCCGCGGGTGGCAGAGGAAGGTGGACAGGGAAATCTGCTGCTGCAGCGCGCGGACAGCGATACAGGTTCATGGCAGCTCACGTTTCTGTTGCAGGGGCGGGTACTGTCCGCGGGGGCGGGAACCTCCATCGTTTATCCGGGGCGCGGTGAAAATTCCAGCCAGGACTGGCTGAAAATGCCCGTGAGCGGCATCTCCGCGCAGGAGGCTGTCGCCTATGCAGAATGGATGGACCGATCAGGGCGTCTGCGAGGTGCCCGCCTGTGCACGGAACTGGAATGGGAACGCGGGGCCAGGGGTGCCGACCGGAGGCATTTTCCCCACGGCGATATCATCCGTCCGGCAGACGCCAATTTCGACGGCAGCCATGGCGCCGGCCCTCTGACCAACGGTCCGGACGAAGTCGGCTCCCATCCGGCTTCCCGCAGTCCCTTCGACCTGGACGACATGGCGGGCAACGTCTGGGAATGGACCGTGTCCGCCCTGGAAAACGGCTATGTCCTGCGGGGCGGCGCATACAACTCCGGCACCAATTCCGTTCGCAGCGACGCCCGGCGCGTCGTCGATCCGTCTTTCCGGGAGGCAACCGCGGGACTGCGGATCTGCGCCGATATCCCGGAACGATAGTCATCACAACGATAGGCAGTTCCTGTCAGACAGAAGCGGTCAAATGCGTCACTGAACCTCTGACCGCTGCAGGGTAGAATCCTCTTCTTCGTCCTTCGCATCTGCGCAATGGCGGAGCGGTTTCAACAGGGCCTCCCGGGATATGCGGATTTCCTCCAGGATGGTGTTTACGGCAACGCTGTTTCGATAGCCCATCAGGATGAGCTTGACCGACACGAGGAACACGCCCGCCTCCAGCAGCAGATCGTGCGTAAAGCCTTTGGTGAACAAGGCCGCAATGAAGAGCACAAGGGTAATGAGGATGGTGATCAGGGTCGGCGTGTCAAAATGACTTTTCATGTTTTCTCCTTGATAGTCCAGGCTGGTGGACACGCTGCCACAGGGCCGCAACGCGCGCAAGCCGGAGTGGCGGTTTACAGGATGATGCCGTTGCGGAGCGCATAGCGGACCAGCCCCGCGGTGGTGCGGATGCCCAGCCGGTCCATGATGTTCGCCCGGTGATTTTCGACGGTTCGCGGAGACAGCCCCAGCCGTTCGGCGATTTCTTTTGCCGTAAAGCCTTCCGCGACGAGCTGCAGGATTTCCCGCTCCCGGTCCGTCAGCAGGGCAACACCCCGGCGCAGATCCCGGCCGATGGGCAGGTGATCGCTGAAATAGGTCTCGCCATTGGCCACAGCCCGGATTCCCCGACACAGTTCTTTCACGTCGGCCCCTTTCAGAATATACCCCGACACACCAGCGGCGACAGAGCGCTCCACAATGGCCGCATCATCGTGCATGGACAGGGCCAGCACCGCAGTGCCCGGCACTTCCGTTCGGATGCGCCGGATCAGCTCTACTCCGTTCAGCCCGGGAAGACCGATATCCGTGACCACCACATCAGGACGCAGTTCCGCGGCGCGCGCCAGTGCTTCCAGTCCGTCGCCGGCGGTGGCCACCACCTCGATATCCACTTCGGCGCGCAGCAGCGCCGACAACCCCTCCCGCACCACCGCGTGATCTTCCACCAGCAGGACACGAATCCGTTTGTCACTCATCGGATGCCTCCAGTGGCAGGGAACACCGCAGGACCGTACCGTCGTCCGTTGACGCAATGGTCACGGCGCCACCCACCGCGGCCATACGTTCCCGGATGCCGGATAGACCGCCGGGTGACACAGCCGTCGCATCAAATCCGCAGCCGTTGTCCTGTATGGAAAACACCAGCTCTTTTTTTTTCCACGGCAAATACAGCACCGACTTCCGTGGCATGGGCATGCTTCGCCGTGTTGGTGAGCGCTTCCTGCAATATCCGGTACACGACCTGGGCGCGGGACGGGGAAACCCGGTTGAGCGAACCGGTGATGCGCACGGAGGCCCGTATTCCGGAACGGAGTTCGAAGCGCTCCAGCAATGTGCGCAGGGCGGTTTCCAGATCCTGCTGTTCGAGGGAAAGGGGACGCAGCGCGTGAACGGCTGTGCGGATTTCATCCAGTGCTTCTTCTGCCAGAACGCCGGCCCGCGCGACAGGTTCCGGATCGCCTTTTTGGGCCCTGGCCAGTTCAATCTGCAGGGCGGTCAGCGCCTGCCCTACCCCGTCGTGGAGTTCCCGGGCGATCCGCCGCCGCTCCTCCTCCTGTACGTCCAGCATCCGCAGTTGTCGCTGGGCCCTCGCCAGAGCCGCTGCCTGCCGACCGACCACCCGGGCCGGATACAGGTACAGCACGGCGCCCAGCAGCAGGCCGAACAGGACCGATGCGGTCGTCAACAGCCGCAGGATCGTTCGATGGGACGCCGGATCCAGCACAACCTCCACGCTGCCCACCCGTCCCGAACTGTCCCGGATGAAGGCGCCTGCCGACTCCCCGCCCGTCCGCCCGGTGCCGATGCCTAGTGCTTCTGAATCGGCGACGACCCGGCCGGCACAGTCGCGGATGAACACAAACGCGATGTCCCGCTGAAAGCGATGCCGTTCCGTGGACAGCAGGATTTTATCCGTCCGGTATTTCCACAGTGGGGATTCCACGGCGCTCCGCCCCAGGTCGTGGGCCAGCAGTCGCGCGTAGATTTCCGCCTGTCGGCGCAACTGTTCCCGGGCCATGTGGCCGTAGGACAGCGGTGGCAGAATGGCCACCGACAGGGCGGCCAGAACGCACAGGGGCAGCATCCGCCTTGCAAACCCGCGCTGAAAGGCAACCAGGGGCATCAGCGGTTTCCTTTCATGGGCTCGTATCCGACGTCCTGCAGCCTCCGGTCCACTTCCGCGGAGCCCAGCCAGTTGAGAAACCCGCGGACCTCCGATGTCGGTGTGCCCTTGACCAGCAGAAACAGGGTGCGCCTGGCCCCGGGCAGCCTTGTCAGATGAAAAGGCGCATCCATCACCCGGACCATGCCTTCGTCCACGATGCCCAGGGCCCCGGGAATCTGGCCCAGAGCGTCCATCACTTCGTCGTCGCTGTAACAGAATCGCCGACCCGGATGCTCCCGGCCTTCGCGGATCCGGGCAAAGAGTCCGGGTTCGGCACCGGCAAGCACGGCGAATCCGCTGTCCCCCGGTTCCCGCTGGAGGGGAACGGCCGGGGTCCCGTCCGGCCAGCGCCGCATCTCCCCCGAAAAAATTCTTCCGATTGTCTGCATGTCCAACGGCCGTGCGGACCCGTCGCGGCGCACCGCCACGGCCAGTACCGTGCGGGCAAAGGGAATTTCCCGGACGCCGGGCTGCCGTTCATTTTCCTTGAGGGGCCGGGTGGCAAGCCCGATATGGATGGCGCCGTCCGAAAGGGCCCGGATCGCACCTCCGGTGCCGATGCTGGCAGGCACAAACACCCGTTGGCCGGTTTTTTCGAAATACCGCATCGCCAGATCGGCAAAAAGCGGCACGGCGGCACCGGACCCGGCGACGACAATTCCCTGCGCCTTCATCGCCGGTTCTGCACACCGCAGCTGCGACGGCCGGTCATCCGCGCAATGCCCACACAGCATCGCCACGGCGACCAGCATCGCGTTGGCGGTCAGGAATAATGCGCGTTGGGGTTTCACGGCTGCCTCCGGATGTACCGCGCTGCGAAGCGGGAATCAATCCCGGGATGACGCCATTCCCGCATCCCGGCGCCGGCGGTCAAATCTTTGGGAAAGCGGATTTTAAAATGTAGTCACGGCGAAGAGGCAGTGGTAAAGAAGCCGCGGATTTTGTCTTTTCAAGCACCGGACTTCCGGTTTCCCGTTGATAAGACATCCACCGTACAATTCATTCGCGCAACTGGAGTATCCTTCTGATGACCAATACCGACATCGCCGCAACCGCCATCAACGCCATCCGGTTCCTCGCCGCGGACGCCATTGAAAAAGCCCGTTCCGGCCATCCGGGCCTGCCCATGGGCGCTGCCCCGATGGGCTATGTGCTGTGGCACCGCATTCTCAAACATAATCCGATGGATCCGAAGTGGCTGAACCGGGATCGCTTTGTCCTCTCCGCCGGCCACGGCAGCATGCTCCTCTATTCGCTCCTGCATCTCACCGGCTATGAACAGCCTTCACTGGCGGACATCCGCCAGTTCCGTCAGTGGATGTCAAAGACACCCGGCCACCCGGAAAACACCACCCTGCCCGGCGTCGAAGTCACCACCGGCCCCCTGGGCCAGGGACTGGCCAACGCGGTGGGTTTTGCTTGCGCCGAACGCCACCTCGCCGCCCGCTTCAACAAGCCGGACTGCGAACTCATCGATCACTACACCTACTGCCTCGTGGGAGACGGCTGCCTCATGGAGGGCATTTCCAGCGAGGCCGCATCCCTGGCCGGTCATCTGGGACTCGGCAAACTCATTGTGCTGTATGACGACAACCGGGTCAGCATCGACGGTTCCACGGACCTGGCCTTCACCGAAGATGTTTCAATGCGCTTCGCCGCCTTCAACTGGCAGGTGCTTGAAGTCATGGACGGCGATCGGGATATCGACGGCATCGAGGCCGCCCTGCGCCGGGCCAGGGACGAGAAGAACCGGCCCACCCTTATCCGGGTCCACACCACCATCGGTTACGGCTGCCCCTCCAAGCAAGGGACTGCGGACTGCCACGGAGCCCCTCTCGGTGCCGATGCGCTGGAAGCCGCCCGGAAGTATCTGAACTGGACCCCGGAGCCATTTGAAGTTCCCGCCGAGGTGTATGACCACATGCGGGCCATCGACCGCG
>JAKQNG010000305.1 GCA_029565915.1 Deltaproteobacteria bacterium | reverse complement strand
CCACGGCCATGTCCAACTGGGTTTCCAGAACCGCCAGTTGCCGCGCCTTGTCCACCGGCACCTTGAAGTCCAGCCCGATTTCCCCCACGGCCGCGATCCGGGGATGGGACAGCCGCCGACGCAGATCGTCCGCATCAAAGGGTTCGTCCGCCTTCCAGGGATGGCGCCCCAGGGCCCCGTAGATGCCCGGACGCCCCAGCAGTCCTTCCACCAGAGGGATGGATGCCGCGTCCCAGGCGGGGGCGATGATCGCCGTTACCCCGGCGTCGGTGGCCCGGCAAAGCACGTCGTCCGTGTGGTCCAGGAGCGGCGGCAGGGTGAGATGGCAGTGGGTATCGATGAATTCCATGGAAATCGCAGTGAAATTTATACCACGGACGCGGATGCGGGGCTGGAAATTTTGCGGCGTGTCCCGTATACTGGAAATCCTTTCGCGACCTGTCGCGTTTGCCTGTGGGGATTGAAAGGGAGTCCACTTTGCCATACGTACCTGGAAATGCCGCTGAAGGTTATTGTTCCGTGTGTCGCCTCGACACCGTCCACACCGTCCTGGAAGTCGAAGGACTGCAGGTGCGACTGGCGCGCTGCGTGAAGTGCGGGACCGAGGCGCCCCTCAAGGTTGCCCGGCACAAGACCCGGGCGGGACTGCGGGCCGTCATGCAGAAGAAGGCGGACGAGTCGGGTGCAAAGAAGAAGCGCACCAGAAAAGTGGAGGCGGACCCGGCGCTGCCCTTCCGGCAGAGCATGGTGGGCAAGGACATCAGTGCGGCCAGGGACTACAGCGCGAAATTGAAGCTGCAGGAAGGGGATGTCATCCGGCACCGCCGGTTCGGCATCGGCGTCGTCACCGCCATTCAGGAATCCTCCAAGGCCGTCATCCAGTTTGAAGACGGACCCCGGACCCTCGTTTTCGGTCGAGGGTAAACCCGTTGGGCACCATCTGCCGGGCAGTTCCCGTCGCGGCCCTCGCGGCGCTGCTGCTGTGCACCGATGGTCTGCGCGCCGACGCAGAGGAACAGCCGGCCCTCGTCATCGTTCCCGGCGACGAAGGCCACCTGTCCACGTGGTTGTACGGCGACGCGAAAAAGAAACTCCTGTACGGTCGCTCGCCGGACATTTTTCTGCCGTACCGTCCGGCGGGGACCCACCAGTTCAGGGCCCTGCTGCGGGTTGCCGCGCCGACCACCGCTTTTCTTCACATTGATTGCAGCAGCGCTGTCTCCGTGTTCCTGAACGGCGCCCAACAGGCACAGCGCCTCGAAGACCCTCTGTTCCCCCACGCGGATGCCATTCTGGTGAAGCTGTCCCTCCTGGCGGGGGACAACGACCTGCGGCTGGAGATCCGCCACGAAAAAAAAGGGCGTGTGCGGATGGCCGTGCGGCTGCTCGACGGCGAATTTGTCCGGGCGCGGGATGTGGACGTGGTGCTGCCGGGCGCATCGGAAACACCGGAGGCGCTGCTGTACGGCAACGGGCGCATCGAGGTGGAACGGACCATCGACCCGGTTTCGGGCGACCTGCAGCTGCGGGCCTACCTGCGATTTAGCGGTGGTCGACCGATGCTGGGTTCCCGACCCGTGACCGTCCGCTGGCAGGGCATCGCGGACGAGAGGGGCGCGACCGTGGATACGGGGCACCGGGCATCGACCTTTTTTCTGCTGGATGAGCGGCGCATTGCCGCCGGTGCGCCGGTGCCACCATCGGTGACTGTCTCTCTGGGAAAGGGCATGGTGCAGCGGGTGCGCCTGGGCGTGGATGCCGCCCTGGTGGCGCAGATGGTGCAGGCCGCCGGGCTCGTGGATCACATTGCCGCGGACAACCGGTTGCCTTTGAGTTCCATCGAGAGCCTGGCGTGGCGGGTGCAGGAATACATGGCCCTCGTGGCGGCCGGTGATCCCGATGTCGCCTTTTTACGCCGCGAAGTCCGGGACACGCTGAAGATGGCGCAGAAGGCGGCCGCGGGTGAAGATCCCTTTGCGGATCGCGGCAACGAACTCCAGCGCCGGGGATATCGCTCCAGTCTGGACGGGCAGCTGCATCCCTATGCCCTGTACGTGCCGCCGGGATGGAAGGAAAACGGTGAAACGCGATTTCCGCTGCTGGTGGTGCTCCACGGATTGAACGGTCATCCGGTGCGGGCCATCAGCGCGGTGTTCGGGCATCCCATGGGCGAGGACGAGAGCGGTGAGCACCGGGCGCGTCATCCGGGCGCGCCGGGAAAGGCGGGCATGTTTGTGCTGGCGCCGGACGGCTTCGGCAATGCCGGCTACCACGGGGCCGGGGAGCAGGACGTGCTGGACGTGATCGATGTCGTCAAGCATCGATATCGCATCGATGACGATCGCATGTACATCACCGGCGCGTCCATGGGAGGCACCGGCGCGGCCCGCATCGCCCTGCATCACCCGGATCGATTTGCGGCGGTGGCGGCCCTGTGCGGATATCACAACGTGCGGCATTTTTCGGCGATCAAGGGGCGCGCACTCCATCCGTTTGAAGAAACCCTGGTGGCGGCGCGGTCCGTGGTCGATCAGGCGGGCAACGGGCGCCACGTGCCCCTGTACGCGGTTCACGGGACAAAGGATTTTCCGCTGCACTCGCGCAATCTGGTGGAGCAATACCTGCTGCGGGGATTTGATGCGCGCCTCGAAACCCCGGTGGCCGGTCACAATGTGTGGGACGACACCTGGAAAGGCGGCCGCATCTTCGCGCATTTTGCAAAGTACCGACGGCCGGCCGCACCCCGGCGACTCGAACTGGTTACGGCCGATCTCCGGTTCAATGGCAATCACTGGCTGCAGATCGATGCGCTGCAGCGGTACGACGCGGGCGCCCGCCTTGTGGCCCACTGGAGGGAAGACGGCGAAGTGGACATCAGAACGGAAAATGCGGCGGCGTTTTCCCTGCGGCGTCAGGCCGCCTGCCCGGAACCGGCCCCGGTGGCGGTAATGCTGGACGGCGTGCGGATTCCCCTGTCCGCCGGGGACGCAGAGGGCTGGCATCTGATCCGCGACGACGGCGGCTGGCGCGAAGGCGTGCTGTCGCGAAACGGTCTGCACAAGCGCAGCGGCCTGAGCGGTCCCGTTGCCGACGCAGAGCACGGTCCCCTGCTGTTTGTTTACGGAACCGGAGATGAAAACTGGGCACTCACCCGGGAGGTGGCACAGCGATTGCGGCGGCGTCACGGGGGCATGACCATCGAGTGGCCCATGCGCGCGGATGTGGAGATCACCGGGGAAGAGATCCGCACCCATTCCCTGGTGCTGGTGGGCACCCCCGGCAGCAACCGGTTGCTCGACAGACTGGCGGATCGGCTGCCCGTCCGGGTGGAATCGGGCGGCATCCGCGTCGGCGATCGGTTCCACGCCGGAAACACGCTTGCGGCGGTCTTCATCCATCCCCACCCGCTGGCCCCCGGGCGCTACGTGGTAGTGCACACGGCGGTGACGCAGGAAGCCCTTGCCGGTGCAGTGGACCTGCCGGAGCTGCTGCCGGACTATGTTGTGTATGATACGGCCGGCGGTCATCCGGAACGGGGCATGGTCTTTTCGGTGGAAGGGCAGGTGGTGGACGCGGGGTTCTTTGACGGCAACTGGGAAGTTACATATCCCAGTCTCCTTCTTCGCTGATTTCGCCGCCGCCGCCGTCGTCATCCTTATTGCGCTCTTTCTTTTCGCGTTTTTTGCGTTCTTTCTTTTCGCGTTTCTTTTTGGGCTTGTCTTCTTCGGCGGCCGGCTCGTCATCCTTTTCCGAGGGTTCCGTCTTTCCGAATTCCAGGCCGAAATCGTAGCGGACTTCGATGCCCGTGTGGAAAATGAACGGCGTCTTGTTCCAGACGTAGTCCACCCGGTCGGGCTGATTGGAGGGACGGGCGCAGATTTCGTTGCCGTCGCCCGCTGCCACTGCGCAGACCCGCGGCCAGATGGGGAATCCGAGGCGCATGTAGGGGCCGATGGCCAGGTTCTTTGCAAAGCCGACGCTCCAGAAATAGAAGTCGGCGCCCAGACCCATTTCGATGTCGATGCCGCCCCAGTGATGGGTGAACTCCGCCCCGCCGGCTTCTGCTTTCGCGCGCAGCAGGATGGGTCCCAGACCGGCCGTGGCGTAGAGATCCAGCCAGCCTTTCACGGGCAGGTGGAATCCGGCGCCCAGCAGGAACTGGAATTCGAAGGCGCCTTCCTTTGACGACCCGGTGTCGCCCGTGGCCACCTGGTTGAAGTTGGTGTTCACATAGGCAAATGTGGCGTCGCCGAAGAACGAGATGTTGGGATTCAGGCGGTAATAGGCGCCGACGGTGCCTGCAATCGAACCGAAAATCTGCGCGTCGAGGGTGGAATTGCAGTAGTCCCTTGCGCAGGTGAGCCCGCCGATGCCGAGGACGGCGCCCAGTCCGTTGCGATCGAACCACACGTCGGTAGCCTTGAGGCCGATGAAATCCACTTTGCGCCCGGATTCGGCTTCCTTCTTGTCTTCGACGACTTCGGCGTCCATGACGGTTTCGCTGCCCTCCGCCGCCGGGCCTTCCGCCGGCGCCGCCGTCCCGTCTGCCGCGACTTCTTCGCCGTCTGCCGGTGCACCGGATTTCTTCATCGGGATTTCATCATCATCAAAGGAATCCATTCCCGCAACCGGTTCGTCGCCGGCCGGTTCCGTGTCCTGCGCAGCGACCCCTCCGGCCAGGACGGTCAAACTCAGAACGAGTACGAATGTCATTAAAGAACGCATCTGATTCTCCTTGGTAAACGCAGTGTCCAAAAAAAACTGTCCCATCATGCCCCTTCGGACGGCCCCGGTCAATTACCGGGGCATGGTTGTCCTTTAAAAATGAGCGGTCCCGGCTGCGAAGTGAACCGCTGACAAATTATTTCAATTCAAGCGGAAGGTTTCCTGAGCGAAAGGATTCCTGCATTTCCCTCGACCGCAATGGTCGCCTGTGCATACTCCCCGTGCGATGACGGATCAGATCAAAGGGGCCCTGTACGTTCTGGCGGCGGTGTTCTGCTTTTCGCTCATGAGCGCGTTTGTCAAGCTGGCCTCCAGCGAAGTCTCCGCCGTCGGTTCGGTGTTCTTCCGCGGGCTGGTGGGCGCGCTGTTCGTGGGCGCGGTGGCCCATTACCGGAAAATCGATCTGCGGGGCGTCCGGCGCGGGCTGCTCACTCTCCGGGCCCTCTCGGGGACCATCTCCCTCGTCATGGTGTTCTACGCCTACACGCGGATGTCCACCGCCGCTGCTATGCTCCTCAACCAGATGGCCCCCGTGTTCATGGTGCCGCTGGCCGTGGTGTTTCTGAAGGAGCGGACCTCCGCCGTCCACATCGCCCTGGTGCTCGTCGCCTTTGCCGGTGTGGGGCTGGTGCTGAAGCCCGATTTCCGGCAGCTCAACACGCCGGGACTCCTCGCGCTCCTCTCCGCATTCTTTGCCGCTGTGGCCTACCTCCTGGTCCGCCGGTTGACCGCCACGGAGCACCCCCTCACCATCGTCTTCTGGTTTTCGACCCTGTCCGCCCTGTTCGTGCTGCCGTGGGTGTTCGACGAGCTGCTGCTGTCCAGCGGACGGGCCCTGATGCTGGTGCTGCTGGTGGGCCTGCTGGGGGCCGCGGGTCAGGTGCTCCTCACGGAGGGATATCGGCTCGGAGAGGCGGGAAAGCTGGCGGTGGTGGGCAGCATGGCCTCCATTTTCTGCGTGCTCTGGGACTGGCTGCTGTTCAATCTGTTGCCCGATCTGTGGACCGCTGCGGGCGGGATGATCGTCATTGTTTCCTGTGCCGCCATCCAGGTGCTGCGCCACGAAAGAAGCGACCGTATCGGTACTTGAATGCCGGTTTGTTTTCCTCCCCTGAATCAAAGGTTTTTGCTTGATGCGTACGGCGGAAGTGATAACAAGGGTGCAGCTGATTTCAGTGGCTCCCGACCGGTTGAAATCATCGACGTCCGTGTCGAATTTCCATTGAAATATCGCGTTGTTCTGAGATTGCAACGATTCAGGGCAACGGGACCTTTTCTCGAACTGTTGCCAAGGAGGACACATGATAGAACTTCGTTTCCATGGACGGGGAGGTCAGGGCGGCGTCACGTCGGCCGAGCTGCTGGCACTTGCAGCCATCGCCGGCGGGAAATTCGCGCAGTCCTTTCCCAGTTTCGGGCCGGAGAGACGCGGCGCGCCCGTCAAGGCGTTCGCCCGCATCAGCGAGGAGCGGATCCGCAACCGGACCGCGGTGACGCGACCCAACATCACGCTGGTGCTCGATCCGTCGCTGCTGACCATCGTCAATACCTCCGAGGGACTGCGGGAAGGCGGTATCCAGGTGGTCAACTCCACGCGTTCCGAAAAGGAGCTGCGCGAAGAAGTCGGCCTGAAGGGAAAGCTGGTCATCGTCGACGCGAATAAGATTGCCGCCGAGGAAATCGGGCGTGTGATCACCAACACGACCATGCTCGGTGCGCTCCTCAAGGCCACCGGTCTCGTGGACAAACAGCTCCTCATCGACCAGCTTAAAATCCGGTTCGGCCGCATTGCGGACGGCAACATCAGGGCTTTCAACCGCTCGTACGACGAGTGCGTGATTGCGGGATAAGGAGAAGACCATGTCAAGACAGATTCCGAATCCCAGATGGCAGGACCTGGCTATCGGCTGCGCCACCCTGGAACCCGGTTCTTCAAAATACCAGAAGACCGGCGACTGGCGTTCGAGCCGACCGGTCTGGAATTTTACCCAGTGTATCAAATGCGGCGTGTGCACGGTCTTCTGTCCCGAAGGTTGTCTGCACATCAACGGCGAAGGCTATCCCATCGTTGATCTGGATTACTGCAAAGGTTGCGGGATCTGCGTAAACGAATGCTGGACGGGCTGCATCGCTCTCGAAGAGGAGAAAGACTGATGGCTGAGCGCAAAGGAATCGAAGTCTCCCTGGCGATTGCGGAATCCGCCTCGGCATGCAACGTGGATTGCATCGCGGCCTATCCGATTACGCCACAGACCCACATTGTCGAACACCTGTCCGAGCTGGTCGCGGACGGCGAGCTGGACGCGGAGTTCATTCCCGTCGAGTCGGAACATGCTGCCATGAGCGCCTGCTGCGGCACCGCGGCGGCGGGCGCCCGGACGTTCACCGCTACTTCCAGCCAGGGACTCGCGCTGATGCACGAGATCCTGTTCATTGCCGCGAACCTCCGGCTGCCCATCGTCATGACGGTGGCCAACCGGGCCCTCTCGGCGCCCATCAACATCTGGAACGATCACTCCGACGTGATGACCGAGCGGGATGTCGGCTGGCTTCAGATTTTTGCCGAAAACGGCCAGGAAGCCGCCGATCTCGTGCCCATCTGCCACAAAATCGCCGAGGACAAGCGGGTGCTCCTGCCGATCATGCTGAACTTCGACGGCTTCATCCTGAGTCACGTGGTGGAGCCCATCGAGATGCTGTCCAGGGACGAGGTGGCCAACTACCTGCCGCCCTACGAACCCCAGCAGCGCCTCGATATCGACCATCCCATCACCATGGGGCCTGTGGGCATGCCCGAGGTGTACACCGAAGCGAAGATGGCCCACGAGCACGCGGTGCGGAGCGCTTACGGTCCCATCTGCGAACACCTCGACGGATTCGCAAAGATGTTCGGCCGTGCCTATCATCCGGTGGAATCCTACAAGGCGGAGGATGCGGAAATCCTGTTTGTGATGATGGGCAGCGCCAGCGAAACGGCCATGTCCTGGGTGGATGAGGTCCGCGCCGCCGGCAAAAAGGTGGGCATCGTCCGCTTCCGCCTGTGGCGCCCCCTTCCTGTAGCCGATTTCAAGAAGGCCATTGCGGGTGCAAAGGTGCTCGGCATCATCGATCGCCATTTCTCGCCCGGCGGCCCGGGTGGTCCCGTGGCCCAGGAAGTGAAGTACATGATGTACGGCGAAAAGAACGCGCCGAAGGTGGTTGAGGTGGTGGCCGGTCTCGGTGGACGGGACCTGGACGACGATGCGTTCAACAACCTGTTCGACAAGTGCAGCAAGGTCCTCGGCGGCGGAGATGTTCCCCCGTTCGAATTGATTCAGGTCAGAGGAGGCCACTATGGAAAAGCTTAATGTCTTCGCCTCCCGTCTTCTGCCGAAGGAAGACTTCGTCTGCGCCGGCCACCGGGCCTGTCAGGGCTGTGCGGAAGTGCTGGCCATGCGGCTCGTGCACAAGGCGCTGGGCCGCAATACGATTGCCGCGTCGGCGACGGGATGCATGGAAATCATTTCATCTCCCTATCCCGAAACCGCGTGGGCGATTCCGTGGATTCACGTGGCCTTCGAAAACTCCGCCTCGGTGGCCTCCGGCATCGAATCCGCCCTGAAGGCGCTGATGCGCAAGGGGCGCCTGCCGAAGCGGAAGATCAACGTCATCGCGTACGGCGGCGACGGCGCCACGGCGGATATCGGCCTGCAGTGGATTTCCGGCGCCATGGAGCGCGGGCACAACATGATTTATGTGTGCTACGACAACGAGGCGTACATGAACACGGGCATCCAGCGTTCTTCGTCCACCCCGCTGCACGCGTCCACCACCACCAGCCCCGCGGGAAAGGTGGTGCCCGGTCAGCAGACCTGGAAAAAGAACGTGGTGGAAATCATGGCGGCCCACAGCATTCCCTACGTGGCCACCATCAATCCGAGTTATCCCTTTGACCTCGTGCGCAAGGTGCAGAAGGCGGCGGCAATCGAAGGCCCGGCCTACCTCCACGCATACTCCTGCTGTCCGACCGGCTGGGGCTCCCGTCCCGAAATCGGCATCCAGCTCGGCCGACTGGCGGTGGAGACCGGCATCTTCCCGCTTTATGAAGTCGAAAACGGGCAGTACCGGGTTCAGGAAAAGCAGGAAACCCTGCGGCCCCTCAAGGACTACCTGAAAACCCAGCGGCGTTTCCGCCATTTCTCTGAAGCGATGATCGCCCAGAGTGAACAGCGGGTGAAAAAGGAATACGAACTCCTCTTGAAAAAAGAGCAGATGACCAAGGAGGGCGTGTGATGGAACTGGCCAAAGTGGATGCCATCATTGACCGCTACAACAATGACCCGACGGCCCTGCTGGCCATCATGCAGGATGTCCAGGACGAAATGCGCTATCTGCCCAGGGAGGCAGTGACCCGGATCTCGCAGAAGCTGTCCGTTCCGGTGGCCCGGATTTATTCCATGGCCACGTTTTATACCTCGTTTCACCTGGAACCCCGCGGCAAGTACACCTGCACGGTCTGCATGGGTACCGCCTGCCACGTGCGCGGTGCCAAGCGACTGGTGGAGCAGCTGGAGCGGGATCTCGCCATTCCGTCCGGTAAGACCACCGCGGATCTGCTGTTTTCCATTGAAGAGGTAAACTGCGTCGGCGCCTGCGCCCTCGGTCCGCTGGTCATCATCAACGGCGAATACAACGGAAACATGACCTCGGATCTGGTGAGCAAGAAGGTGAAGCAGATCAAGAGCCAGGAAGGAGGCGCGTGATGGCGAGGATTTCGACGGTTGAGGAACTCCTGTCCTATCGGAAGAAGCTGCAGGCGGAGCGGGAGTCGGGAAAGAAAAAGGTGGTCTGTGTCTGTGCGGGTACCGGCTGCAAGGCAGTCGGGTCGCCGAAGGTCGTGGAGGCTTTCAAGGCGGAAATCGCGAAGCACGGTCTGACCGACAAGGTGGAGCTGAAGGCGACCGGTTGCCTGGGCCTCTGCGAAAAAGGCACCCTGGTGCTGATGCACCCCGAAAAGAAGATGTATCCGTCCATCAAGCCCGAGATGGTGTCGACCCTGGTCGAAAAGACATTGGTTGCCGGCGGCGACGCGGATGAATTCATGTTCACCGGCGCGGACGGTACAAAGCAGCCCACGATTTCGGACATTCCGTTTTACGCGAGCCAGCGGCGACTGCTGCTCGACAAGAACACGATGATCGATCCCACCAGCATCGACGACTATATCGCCATCGGCGGTTACGGCGGTCTGGCCAAGGCGTTTGCCATCGGCGCGGACAAGGTCCTCGACGAGGTGAAAAAGGCCACCCTGCGCGGTCGCGGGGGCGGTGGTTTCGCGGCGGGACGCAAGTGGGAGACCTGTCGGAATGCACCCTCCGACAAACGGTATGTCATCTGCAACGCGGACGAGGGCGATCCCGGTGCGTTCATGGATGCGTCGCTCCTCGAAGGCCAGCCCCATTCAGTCATCGAAGGCATGATCATCGGCGCCTTCACCATCGGGTCCGACGAGGGCTATGTGTACGTGCGCCACGAGTATCCCCTCGCCGTGCAGCGGCTGACCATTGCGCTGGAGCAGGCCCGCGAAAAGGGATTCCTGGGACAGAACATCCTGGGGACCGGGTTCAACTTTGACATCCGGATCAACAAGGGCGGCGGCGCGTTCGTATGCGGCGAGTCCACGGCCCTCATGGCTTCCATCGAAGGTCGCGTGGGCGAACCCCGGGCCAAGCATATCCACACGGTGGTCTCGGGCCTGCACGACAAGCCCACCAACCTGAACAACGTGGAAACCTGGGCCAACGTTCCCCTCATCGTGGAAAACGGGGCCGACTGGTACACGAAAATGGGCACAAAAGGGTCTCCGGGAACGAAGATTTTCTCGCTGGTGGGAAAGGTGAACAACACCGGCCTCGTCGAAGCGGAGATGGGGATGACCCTGCGCCAGATCATCTTTGACATGGGCGGCGGCATCCGGGATGGGCGTGCGTTCAAGGCGGTGCAGACGGGTGGTCCCTCCGGCGGTTGCCTGCCGGCGAGCAAACTCGATCTGCCCGTGGACTTTGACACCCTGTGGAACGAAGGCTCCATGATGGGTTCCGGCGGTATGATCGTCATGGATGATCGGACCTGCATGGTGGACGTGGCCCGGTACTTCCTCGGTTTCCTCAAGTTCGAGTCCTGCGGCAAGTGTACGACCTGCCGGGAAGGCATCCGTCGGCTGCACCAGCTGGTGTCCGACGTGGCCGAAGGTCGCGGGACGGAAGAAACCCTGTCCCTGATTGAAACGCTGACGGAGACTGTGCAGAAAGGCTCCCTGTGCGCCCTTGGCACATCGGCGGTCAACCCGGTCCTGTCCACGCTGAAGTTTTTCCGCGAGGAGTACCTGGCCCACGTGCGGGAGAAGAAGTGTCCCGCCGGGGTCTGCAAGGAACTGATTACCTACAACATTACCGACGCATGTACGGGTTGTCTGGTATGCAAGAAACGGTGTCCCGAGAATTGCATCTCCGGGGAAAAGAAACAGAAACACGTGATTGACACGTCGAAGTGCATCAAGTGCGGCATCTGCATGGATGTGTGCAAGTTCGACGCGGTTGAGATTATCTGAGGGAGAAAACCAATGACTGTGAAATTCACCATAAACGGTGTCCCGGTCGAAGCCGAAAAGGGCGAAAGCGTCATCGATGTGGCGCGGCGCTACGGTTTCGAGATTCCCTCGTTGTGTCATCACCCCGCGGTGGAGCCCTACGGCGCCTGCCGCGTCTGCCTGGTGGAAATTTCCAAGGGCGGTCGCAAGAAAATGACAACGTGCTGCAACTATGAAGTCCAGGACGGCATAGAAGTGGTCACCGACAACGAGGATATCCGCCGCAACCGGGCAACCGTGATCGAACTGCTGCTGGCGGAAGCGCCGAAGGCAAAGGCGATTGTCAAACTGGCCGAAGAATATGGCATCCACAAGTCCCGGTATGAGAAGGAAGGCGATCCGGTGGCGCAGATGCACGACGGCTGCATCCTGTGCGGCCTGTGCGTGCGGGTCTGCACGGAAGTAGTGGAGGTGAGCGCGCTCAACTTCACCGGTCGCGGCGACAAGCGCAACGTGGGCACACCCTATATGGAAACCCCGCAGAACTGCATTGCCTGCGGTGCCTGCGCCTATGTGTGTCCGACGGATTGCATCGGGTTCGAAGAGGAAAACGGCGTCCGGCGGTTGAAGAAGTGGAACCGGGAGCTGCCCCTGGCCAAAGGCGAGGATGGTCGACCCTTCGCGCCCCAGTTTCAGCTCTGGTACTTTACGCAGAAGGCCGGACTGGATAAGGATTTTTACAAGAAGGGTGGTCCGGGCAGCCGATAGCTGACGCCGGTGTCAGTATCCGGGGCGTGATGCCGGTGGGTGTCACGCCCTTTTTTTATGATTCGCGATCGATGGGCCCACCCGTATTTCCACTTAAATATTCACTGATATTGTGATTAATTGCCACTGTTCACCGGATTGCCGGCGTCCGTGAAGCAGACAGAACCGCCGGGTACAGGAAAACGATGCGCAGATTCACCACATTACTGATCGGATGTCTTTTGTCATTGTCTGCGGCGGCAGTCAGCCGTGCCGGAGACCAGGTTGATGATCAGGCGAAGCAGGCCTTCTCCGAAGGGGCGGAGTTCTTCAGCGCCGGGGACTACGTCGCGGCCGCAGAAGCCTTCCGCCGTGCGTACGGGCTGAATCCCTCCTGGAAAATCCAGTACAACATCGGCCAGAGCGAAGCGGCCTGCAAGCGACACGGTCTCGCCCTGGAGGCATTTGAAAAATACCTGTCCCAGGGCGGCGACGACATTCCCGAGGATCGGCGGGCCGAGGTGCTGAAGTCCGTGGAGGAATTGCGGCAGATTGTGGGCACTCTGGAATTCAATGGCGAGGCCGGGGTGGATATTTATGTGGACGACATGCAGCGGGGAACCACCCCTCTGCCGGGTCGGGTGAAGGTGGCGGCCGGAACGGAACACCTGGTGGAGGCACGGCGCGGGGACGAGGTGGTTCTCTCCCGCCGGGTGACGGTGGGCGGCGGAGAAAACCTGATTATCGGCATTGCCGCGGCCGATGAAAAAGGAGCGGGCACAACGACGGAACAGGAAACGGTTGTGGAGGTGGTACCGCCGGTGGTGGTTCAGACGGATGCGGAAGATCACGGTCGTCCCCTGCGGGTGGCCGGCTGGGTGCTTCTGGGAACGGGTGCGGCCATTGCCGGTGGCGGCGCGGTGATGGGCGGTCTGGCGTTGAAAAAGAACGATGACCTCGTGGCGGCCTGTGGTGACGTGCCGCCCGGTGCCGGATGCACGGCGCAGAAGAGGGACTCCAGGGATACGTTTTCCACCGTGAGTACGATCCTGCTGGGCGCCGGGGCCGCCGTTGCGGTGACCGGCCTCGTGCTGGTGATTGTCGGCGTAAAGAAGGGTCGGTCGGAGCAGGCGGTTTCGATGACACCGCTTTCCGGTCCCGGGTTTGCCGGCGCCGCGCTGACGGGGAGGTTCTGACATGGAACGAATCGCATTTCTTGTGATGATGCTGTCCATCCCGGCCTGCGGGCTTCTGATGGACGACGTGGAAATTCCAGCCGGCAGCGCGGACACGGACAGTGACACCGACACCGACACGGACACCGACAGTGACACGGACACGGACACGGACAGCGACACGGACACCGACGCGGATACCGACATCGACACGGACACGGACACGGACACAGATACGGATACGGATACTTCGACGGGCACTGACAGCGGGACGGACAGCGACAGTGCCACGGACAGTGTTCCCGGCTACGACTGCGCCGGCGACGGGGTCTGGTACGACGAAACCTCCACGCTGTGCTGGCAGGTTCGACAGACCCTGACCGAGTACGCCTACGAAGCGGCGTTGCTTTACTGCGATGGACTCGAGGACGACGGATACATGGACTGGCGCCTGCCGACCCTTGACGAACTGCGATCCCTTGTGCGCGGGTGTCCGGACACCATGCCGGATGGCTACTGCACGGCCCACGACGGTACCAATACTTCCGCATTCAACAATTACTGCTATGGCTGTGATGAGTGGCTCGGCGGACCGGGCGATGGTGGATGCTACATGCCGGTTGAACTCGTAGGAAGTTGTGAAGGCCGTCTCTGGTCGGGTTCCACGGCGTCGCTGGTGGAACCTCCGAACAACTGGAACCTGGGCTTCTCTGATGCCAGCGTCGACTACGAACAACGGCCGGAGTCCGACCTGATGTATGTGCGCTGCGTGCGGGAAGGTGTTGATGAATAACCGAACCCCGGTCAGATGATCGGGAAAAAAAGACAGGATAATAAATGACTCACGGAATCAGAACCCCTGGCATGGTGCTCACGATTGCCGGTTTGATACTGGCGCTCTCCGGATGTGCGAAGGACGGTGAAGGCGACGGATGCCTGGCCGGGGAGACCCAGACGTGTCTCTGCGCGGACGGTGTGAGCGGCGTGCAGACCTGCGAGGAAGGTGGCGACAGCTGGACCACCTGTGACTGCGGTACGGGAGATACAGATACGGACACGGATACCGACACGGACACCGACACGGATACCGACACGGATACCGACACGGATACCGACACGGACACCGACACGGACACCGACACAGATACCGACACGGACACCGACACCGATACCGACACGGACACCGACACGGACACCGACACGGGCACGGAAACGGATACCGCGCAGGAATGCGTCGTGTTTCCGGATCTGCCGGCCGTTCCGGTTCCGGTGGATGGCGTCACCGATGTGGAGAGCGCGGAGACGGCGGAACTGGACTGGGATGACGCCATCGGCGCAACGGGATATGACGTCTACCTGGGCGCGTGTCCGGCGCCGGCGTGGCCCGCCGCGTCCTATGAGCGGGTGGTGTCGTCCCGCCTGACGGGCATCGATCTGGACAATGTGACCACCTACTGCTGGAAGGTGGTTGCCGTGGGCGTGACGGCGGACTGCGCCACCGAAGGACCGGAATGGACGTTCACCACCACCTGCGGTGACGAAATTCCCGGCGCCCCGGTCGTCATCTCCGGCGATTACCGCATTCCCCCCGGCAGTGAGGGCGGCGTGTACTATCTGGAGTTCAGCGAACCGGTGATGCTCGTACCCGACAACCTGACGCTGACTCCCGTCGCCGGCACCGGCATGCTGATGAACACCACCAACATCGACGGCGCGCGCTATCATCTGTATCTGTCCGGCCTCGAAGACGGCGACGAATACACCCTTTCCATTCTGCCCGCCATTTCCGATCTGTGCGGCACAACCATGGAAGCGCCGGCCACGGTGACCCTTACCGTCGGCGAACAGGGCGATGGCATGATCTGTGCCGCTCCTTATGACATTTCCTTTGCTTCAGCGACGGTAGAGTTGACGGGCACCTATACAGATCATCCCGCCGTTGCCGGTTCGTGCGATACCACCGGCTATGGCGCCGTGTGGTACTCTGTCACCCCGTCGGAGAGCGGCTATTACAGTCTGTCGTTCCTCAATAACTCGCTGGATGGCGGTTATTCCCGCGTGGCCATCTTCGAGGGACAGGACTGCGGCAACGTTGTGAGCAATGAGGTGGAGTGCTTCGCCAGCTACAATGAAACCGTGAATGGCGTTGTTTATCTGGAAGCCTTTGTCAGCTACACCATCATGGCCTACACGGGGTACTCCGATGAAGAGATGGTGGATCCGGAAATTTCGCTGACCTACATGTATTTCAATGACGGCGAATCCTGCCTGGACGCCATCGACATTTCCAGCGCCGCGTTCCCTTACGCCGTCACCGGTGATTTCACCTACGAAACCTTTGATGGCGCGAGCTGCGCGACCTCGGCATACAACCAGATCTTTTATACCTACACGCCCACCGTGACGGGATATTACGAAATCTACACGTACAACTGG
>JAKQNG010000288.1 GCA_029565915.1 Deltaproteobacteria bacterium | reverse complement strand
CGCCCTTCAGCGCCTCCAGAGCGATCTTTGCCTTCATCTCAGCCGTGAATGTTCTTCTCTGCTTTGTCATTGAAAACCCTTCCGTCGACAGCCGCTGCATTCATATTAGCAGCCTGTCCGATTTTCGGGGTCCACAATAGTCCCAAAAACAAATCGCAATTGGAGGAAACTATGGAACGCAAGATCGAATTCACCGGATCCGGTGGCAGCCTGTTCGTCAAATTTCTGGTCGGGGGCATCCTGACCGGTATCACACTGGGCATCTACCTGCCCTGGTTCGTGGTGAACCTGGAAAAATACATCATGGAAAATCTCACGCTGAAAACCGAAAGCGGTGATGTGAAATTCCAGTTCACGGGCTCGGGCGGATCGCTGTTTGTCACCTATCTGGTGGGCATGCTGCTCACGATGATCACAATCGGCATCTACGCCCCGTGGTTCATGGTCAAGCTGACCAACTGGATGGCCGCCAACACAAAGGCGACGGCGGCCAACGGCTCAATCTACAACGTGAAGTTCAACGGCGGCGGCGGTTCCCTCTTTGGAACGTATCTGCTGGGTGTCATCCTGACCAGTATCACCTTCGGCATCTACGCCCCTTGGTTCATGGTCAACCTGGCGAAATTCTTCCTCAACAATATGGACATTCTGGAAAACGGCGCCAAAGCCGGTGCGTTCTCCTTCACGGGTGAAGGCGCGGAGCTGCTCGGCACCTACATCGTCGGCGCCATTCTGACCAGCATCACCTTCGGCATCTACGGCGCCTGGTTCGCCGTCAGCCTGATGAAGTATTTCGCCAAGGGCACGGGCGTGTCCATCCAGGGCAAAAACATGACCTGCAAGTTCGTGGGCGAAGGAGCCAGCTATTTCGGCCTCAACTTCGTCGGCATCCTGCTCACCATGATTACCTTCGGCATTTATGCCGCCTGGTACACCTGCAACCTGATGAAGTTCCAGTTCGAAAACCTGCGCATCCTCGACCGCACCTGATTTCGTCCCCATCCGTTCCGACAGCAGATAAGGAAGGTCGTCCTCTTCACGGTCACTCGCGCGGAAGCTCAACGCCTTCTGCGAACTGTGAAAAATAGCAACAGCAACATGCCTCCCAGAACACAGGCGGCAGTCAATGCCATCCCCCATCCGGGAATGGCAGGACCGTTCCGGTCGATCAATTCAGGTGCAATGGCAACCTGGATTCCCGAAACAGCCGCTTCATCCGGAGGCACTGTATCCTTACCGGAGGACCCGTCCGGATGGCCAGAGACGGCCAGCCTGGCAAGGGCCTCCGAACCCCGTTCGATTTCCTCCTCGGAAAGCTCCACCTCTTTTGCACCATCGCTGTCCTGTGCCAGACAACAACAAATATCGATCCGGGTTGAATCTTCTGCCAGTCCACCTGCTGCATCCAACTTCGCCAGTGCCGCTCTTTGTGTGCAGATTTGTTCATTGCACATGCAGTCGAAACTGCTGGACAAAGCCACCCTCATTTCGGCCCACATTTCTTCCAGCTCTTTGATTCGCGACGGGGTCGAATCCGGAAAAACAGATCGTATCAGCCGATCCACGTGAGTGAGATACTCGTCACGCGCCTGAGGGAACGACGCAAGGATGGCGGCAACCTTCGCATGGGCCGTCACGTCATCGGGATGCAACTCAATCGCCTTTTTCGCCTCCTCCAGTGCTTGCAGCCGATCCCGGGCCAGATGGGGATGGGTCACGTTCACCGTTATCAGACGCGAAGCGTCGTTGCTGGCGAAATCAGCCTCAATCTCGGCCTGGTTGAAACGATAGACATACCAGTTGTCCACAACATAGGACGGCTTCCTTCCACCAAATTCCACGTATCCGCTCAACATCGTCATCGGTGACGGAAACTCCACACGCACTTCCAGATTCTCCATTGGACCTCGCCAAGCATGAGCGCTCTGCAGGTGATAGACAAACAGCGCAAAAGGGGACTCGGCATCCACTTTGTCCACTGGAGTCTCCCAAAGAGGCATCGAAATAACCACCGTGCGCCGCTGTAACGGAGCAAAAACAATCCCGAAGCCGGTACTGATATTGGAAAGGTACCCTTCCGACCCGGGCACAGGTTCCGCCGAGGGCGTCATTGATACCCGTTCCCCGTCCACTATCGCAACGACGGAAGAGAACAGGTGGGCCAGCGATCTGGTATCCATCTCGGAATCACGCAACAACGTCAACGTCACGTTCACCCGCTCGGAATAATCCCCGGTGTTCTCAAACAAGTAGGTATCGCTGACCTGCATCGTTGCATCACTGTAAGGTCCCGAGTCCTTGAATTGTCCGATCACAACCTTCTCGGTGACCAGTCGAATCGGCGATGATGTGATTCCTTTCAGCGACCCCTGACTTGGATAGAAGGGAGGCGCTGCGTCACCGGCGGCCGGCACAGGTTGAATTGCGGCCAACAGTATGACCACGGTCGAAATCCAGACATCTATTTTCATTCGTATGCGATACTACAACGCACAAATCAGTCCAACTGGTTCCTCCGGGCATTGGTTCTTCCGGGCATTGTCACTGTGCTTTCACGACTGCGTGGCCATGCGTGGGTGGTCATGCCTGGAAAAATAGAAGGTGATCATCTACAATCGATCCCATGCCGTTGCGCCTTCTGTTGTTGCTGTCCCTTCTCCCGATACCGTCGGGTTGCGACCACGTTCAGAAGCCGGGCTCAAATACGGACACAGACACGGACACCGCTGCTGTCGACGACGCGGGATCTGATACGGCATTGTCTTCCGGCACCGAAACCGAAGGAATCACCACGGGATGCGGGGACCGCGTTCTTGTGGTCAGTGAAGCCTGTGATGACGGCAACACGTCCGGCGGTGACGGTTGTTCAACCGACTGCCTTCAGGTGGAGGTGGGCTATTCCTGCAGGGTTCCGGGACAACCGTGTGAAACGGTACCCATCTGTGGAGATGGACTGGTCACCCACAATGAACGCTGCGATCCGGGCCCGGATTCGGATACCTCGTGCACCTGGTTCTGTGAACCTGCAGATGTCTGTTCCGATTCGGATGTCCCTTGTGCACCTGCAACCTGCGGCAACGGGCTCGTCGAAGGATTCGAGCAGTGCGACGATGGCAACAATCCCGGTGGGTACGGCCAGTGCGCCCCCGATTGCCGACTGGATAACTATTGCGGTGACGGCATCATACAGGATGCATACGAAGACTGTGACGACGGAAACGGAAATAATCACGACCTGTGCGCAACCGATTGCCGGACTTGAATGTTTCTGTCGATCAGTACGATCCCGTTCTTCGTTCATCATGGCCAGCGGCGTTTAAATCGCGATCAAAACCGCCACAGACGCCGTCTCAGTATTCGTCGGCAAAGGCTTCGGCGACCAGATGGTTGGCGCCCGCTGCGGCAAAGCCGGTGACTTCGGGATGCGCACAGAGCGATATCACATCGGCCGGGGTGTCGTCGCCAAAGAGCCTGCACGCGCCGAACCACCCCTGCTTCAACGCACTGCCGCCATCTCCCTGGATGGTCACCGGATCGGGCATGACGCCGGTGTCCAGATAGGTCAGCACCCGGTTGCCGTGGTGGGCAAAGGCTTCGCGCAGGCGATCCCACGCGTGGGGTTCCAGCGGTTCATTCTGGGCGAGGATGGTCCGGGCCCCGTGCATGAACGCCCCCAGGCCCATGGACACATGCCCCAGATCGCGCATGCGCTCGGCGTTGACTCCGTCGGGAAACAGGTCCGGATTCACGGGGGTAAAATCGTCGTTGACCTGCGATGCACCCACGCCGCCTCCCCAGTGCAGAGTGGTCAGGCCCACATGGGGCGTTCCGCTGCTGTTCAACAGGGGCACCACAGCCCCGCCGTCGTAGGCGGAGTGATAAATCGATTGTGCAATGCGCAGATAAAAATAGGCTGTGGCATCTTCCCACAGCGCCGCGTCGCCGACATAGGCCGCAATGGCCAGTTTCGAGTCGGCAAAGCTGGCGTGCCAGTTGGGGCCGTTGGTCCAGTCGAGGATGGGATAACAGACCTCTACCAGAAAGCGGGTGAACTCCGGATCGGCATAGCCGACAATCGCCGCCGCCTGCGCCAGATTCGTGCACACCCATCCCGCCACCAGCCGATACTGTTCTCCAGCATCGGTCTGCCAACTGGTCACCCCTCGCAATCCGTCGAGCATGGCCACGACCTTGGCACGCCGCCCGCTGATGCCGTCAGCGGCCCACAGCACCGCCTGCACCTTGATGTACACCGCCTCATCCTTGAGTATATCCCGTTGCACGCTGCTGATTTCGGTGTCGTACGCCGTGTGGGCCCGGTCGACATTGCCCGCCCATGAATTGGCCAGTCGCGTGTACTCTGCCGATGCCGTCGACCATGCGTCGATTTCGTCGCGGGTGTAGACGGGATAGCCGAAGGTCGGTCCGGTGGCATGCGTTTCCGTATCCGTCGAGGTGTCCGTGTCAATGTCCGACTCCGATGCCGAATCCCCATTCGTGTCCGTGTCCGTATCGCCATCCATCCCCGTGTTCGTGTCCGCATCAGACCCGGTCTGCGAATCCGATCCGGTATCCACGTCTGTCCCGCTGTCTGAAGCAGAGTCCGCCGGGTCATCGCCATCGCTGTGTCCCGGCTGCGTACAGGACGGGACGAAGGTCCAGAAAAGGGCACCTATCACCACAGGCACTGTTGATTGTTTCAGCTTGTTCACAGGCAATCCTCCCGGGTTGTTTCCATCAATGTAAAAGGCGATCCAGGGTGATGGCCACGGCCGCGCGGACAGACAGGTGATTCCAGTCCGACGCCGTGCCGATGGGTTCGAGGATGATATCGGCGCGCTGCAGCACCTCGTCGGCAATGCCGAAGCCGGTCCCGAAGAGGATCACATGGGGGACCTCCGGCGCGGCCGCCATCCGTTGTCGCAACTCGCCGAAGGTCACCTGTCCGATGTCCCGCGCGCAGGTGGCCACCAGCACCGGCGCCCCTTCCCTGCCGTCCCGGATGCACTCCAGCGCTTCATCCAGACTGCGGCTCACCCGCACCAGCTCCATGGCCTCCATCCGCGTGGGAAACTGCTTCGCGCCGTGTCCCACCTTCCAGTGGGCCATGATGCGCGACACCAGCTCCAGCTGTGCATCCAGTGGCGTCACGATGTGATAGCTGCGCACGCAGAAGGTGCGGGCACTGCGGGCAATGTCGTGGATATCCAGGTTCGTCACCGCGGTCGAAACGATATCGCCGCGCCGGTTGAGCACCGGATAATGGAGGAGCACCACATGGACTTCGGGCGTCATTGCGGTGCGCGCTCCTTCAGTGCCGCATTGAACAGCTGTTCTTCCTCCGGGGTCATCGAGTAGGCGGCAAAGAGGTCGGGCCGGTTCAGAAACGTCAGCAGCAGGGACTGTCCTTTGCGCCATTTGTCGATCTCGCCGTGGTGTCCCGACAAAAGCACCTTCGGCACCGGCTGTCCGTCAAACACCTCGGGCCGCGTGTAATGCGGATATTCGAGAAGCCCCCTGGAAAACGACTCCTCCACCACGGATTCGCTGTTGCCGATGACGCCGGGAAGCAGGCGCGACACGGCTTCGATCATCGCCATGGCCGCCACCTCACCGCCGTTCAGCACAAAGTCGCCGATGCTCAGCACCTCGTCAAACCGGGACAGGATCCGCTCGTCCACGCCTTCGTAGCGACCGCAGAACAACAGGAGCGGCCGATCCAGCGCAGCCATCCGGCGGGCATCCGTCTGATGGAAGGGACGGCCCCTCGGCGCCAGCAGGACCCGGTGACAATCCCCGGCGCTGTCGAGGGCGGCCACGACGGGAGTTGTCTTCATCACCATTCCGGCCCCGCCGCCATAGGGCGTGTCGTCCACCGTGCGATGGCGATCCACCGTAAAATCCCGGGGATTGATAAAGCGGAACGACAGCAGCCCTTTTGCCACCGCCTTTCCCATCAGGCTGGTGGCCACAAAGGAATCGAACAACTCGGGAAACAGCGTGACGACACAAAATTCAAACACGCTCCGTCTCCTTTTCACCAATGGGCGTCTCCGGCAGCCCGTCGATGTCCCGCACGTGAATCGCACGGTGTTCCAGATCCCATCGCGCCAGATACCTTTCCACCAGCGGCACCTGCAGCTCACGTCGGCCATCGACGACATCGATGACTTCCACACCGCCGCAATTGCAGGAGGATGCCACCGTGCCGATGGGCATCCCGTCGCAGTAAACGGTCAAGCCGATCAGATCGGCCGCGTACAGCTCGTCTTCCCCGGTGGGCGGCAACTGCTCCCGGCGGATGCACAGCGATGCGCCCTTCAGCGCCTCCGCCGCGTTCCGGTCGTTCACCTCCGCGAGAAAAAGCAGTACGCAGTCTCCTCCGGGTCGCGCCTTGACAACGCGGCAGGCCGACTCCTTCACCTCTCCCGGCCGTCGAATCCACACCTGCTCCAGAGAATAAATCAAATCGGACGCGGAGTGGTGCAGGTACACGCGCAACTCGCCGCGCACCCCGTGGGGACGACCGATGACGCCGAACTCAATGATACTGTCAGAATGGGGGCGGGTGTTCACATTCACGCGGACATCTACTCGATGATATCGAGTACGGCGCGCTTCTGCATCTTGGTGGACGCCGCGGAGAGGATCGTCCGCATGGCGCGGGCGGTGCGGCCCTGTTTGCCGATCACCTTGCCCAGATCATCCTTGGCCACGCGCAGCTCGATCACCGAAGACTGCTCTCCTTCGATTTCGCGGACGTTGACGTCGTCAGGACTGTCCACCAGTGCCTTCGCCATGTACTCAATCAATTCGCTCGTTGACATGTCATCACCTCCATCGTGCGGTCGCCGTTGTCAATTGTGTGCCGGTTTTTCAAATCAGAAAACAACCGGCACTGCCTGCCCCCCCAAGGGCGGTCTGACAATCCGTGATGGAGGCAGAATCACGGACGTCCGATCACGGGCCGGATTCAGCCCTGCGCCGATTTCTGCTGCTTCTGTACGATGCGGGCCACGGTCTCGCTCAAGCGGGCGCCGTTCTTCTTCCAGTAGTCCAGACGATCCATCCGGAGGGTCACCTGCGGCGGCTCCGTGGTGGGGCAATACGTCCCGATGACTTCCAGATAGCGGCCGTCGCGCGCGGAACTCTCATCCGTGGCAATAATCCGGTAAAATGGATTTCCCTTCTTGCCCTTGCGCGTCATTCGAATTTTCACTGACATTTGATATTGATCCTTCCAACAATGCTCTGCCCCGGTTTCTCTTCCATGGGCTTGTTATTCAATGCGTTTCCGGCGTTCAACCGTGTCGAAAACGACTCGTGGCAATATCTCCGAATCCATCCGGTTGTCAAGAGCAGATTCCATCCGGGGGAACCAGCGGGGACGAGGAGGGGGATCAGGACCTCGAACCGGACCTCGAACCGGGCTTCCGGCCACGCCCTCCCGAAGGAGCCGGTCCACGGGCCGGACGGCCCGGGGGAATGACGGAATCGAACTCGTGATCGCGGAAATCGGCCTCCCTGGAGGGCAGCGCGGTGTCCAGATATTCGGCGGTGGCGCCGGCGATGTAGGACACCACATGGGCATCGTGGGCCTCAAAGGAGCCACCCTCCCGATTGAACAGTTCCAGCGCGCCGACGGTCTTGCCCTCGTGGGAGAGGGGCACGCAGAGAAGGGACCACACATCGACGGGGGGCAGCACGTCCACATCTGCCGAATACCGCGGGTCTGCCACCGGATTGTCCAGCTTGACGGGCAGGTTCTTCGAAACGGAAAACCCCACGATGCCCTGCCGCATGGATAGCGTACCGTTCTGCCCCGGGTGGGGCGTGCCGTCCGCGGCGGACAGGTAGAGCTCGTATTTCCCGGGACTGGTCAGAAACGCGAACCCCGCGCTGCAGGGAACCACCTGTCGGGCCACGCGCAGGGCAAAGGCCGCCACCTGGTCGTGATTCTTCATGAGATACATGTCCTGCAGGCGCTCGAAGGCATCCACGATGCCCTCTTCGAGCAGGGCGCGACCCACCGGCGCCAGGGACACCTTCCGCTGGACCACCGGCTCCTGCGCCTCCGCCATCGTCGGGGCTTCCGCCACCGGTGCAACCACCGGAACGGGCTCCGGGGCCACGGCCACAGACGGTTCCGGGGCCGATTCCGCAACCATCTCCCGGGCGGGTTCCGAGGCGCGCGTGGAAAGCTGCCCGGGGTCGAACAGCGGTACATCCGCCGGACGCTCTGCGGCGGACCGCAGGGAATACACCAGCTCGCTGCCCATATCGCGGATGTCCACTGCGCCGTCGGCCCGGGTCGTGCACGAAACCCCTGCCACCTTTCCCGATGTAACGCGATACACCTTTGTAAAGGCGGCGAACCAGCTGTCCCCTTCCACAGCCACCCGTTCGCCGGGCGCCGTGGAACTCCCTGTGGGCACATGCACAATCCAGAACATGTTCTCTTCAAACCACTTTCCGCGTCGGATGGAAACCGAAAAATCGCGCGATGCGTTTTCGCATGAAAAAATCAGGGGGACGCGCTAAGACCGGCCCATGAAACCAACCCTCGCCATTTCCCTGGGCTGTCCGGCGGGCATCGGCCCGGAAATCGTCGTCGGGAGCCTTCAATCGGCCGCAACCATCTGCCGGCCGGTGATCTTCGGCCACGGTCCCACGTTCCGCGCCGCCCTGCGCCTTGCGGACGCCGCACTGCCCGCGGAGGTACGGCTGGTCGAAACAGGCGGTCCGGATACGCCCATCGACATTCCTGGCAAAGACGCCGCCCGCGCCCAGCTCCGGGCCCTCGAACTGGCCGTGGACGCGGTCCTCGAAGGAAAATGCGCCGGCCTTGCCACCGCTCCTGTATCCAAGGAGCTCATCGCGTCCATCTCGCCGGGATTCACGGGACACACGGAATTCCTCGCGGAGCGCAGCGGCCTGGCCAGGGACGACGTCACCATGCTGTTTGCCGGAGACCGGCTGGTGGTGGGCCTGCTCACGACCCACATTCCCCTTCGCCGCGTCCCCGACGCCCTTGATGAACGGCGTTATGCGCGCACCCTTTCCCACGTGGCCGATGCGGCCCGGCGCCTCACCGGACAACCGGTGCCGGACATCGCGGTGGCGGGACTCAATCCCCACGCGGGGGAAGGCGGCCTGCTGGGACGGGAAGAAATGGACATCATCGCGCCCTTCTGCCGGGCCTTCGATGGAAGAGGCGCGCGGCTCCACGGCCCCATCCCGCCGGATGCCGTCTTCCGGGACGCCCTCGCCGGGAAATACCAGGGCGTCATCGCCGCCTATCACGATCAGGCCCTCATTCCCCTCAAGCTGGGCGGGTTCGGCCACGCGGTGAACGTCACCGGCGGCCTGCCCTTTGTCCGCACCAGCCCCGACCACGGCACCGCCTACGATCTGGCCCGCAGCAACCGCGCGGATCACTCCGCCATGGAAGGGGCCATCCGCATGGCGGTCCGCCTCATCGCGGGCCGCGACGGATGAAACCCGATCCCCGCACGGCGCTGGAAGAACGACTGCTGCGCACCATGGCCCGCACGAGCATGGCGTGGGGCCTTCTCGAGCCGGGCGATCGCATCCTCGTGGCCGTGAGCGGCGGCAAGGACAGCTACAGCCTGCTGCACCTGCTGCACCGGCTCAAAGGTCGCCTGCCGTTTGCCATTGAGCTGCTGGCCATTCACGTGGTCCAGGGTCAGCCGGGGGTGGATGCCGCGCCCCTCGAAAAATGGCTGGCGGACAGCGGCGTGCCCCATCTCATCGTGCGGGAAGACGTCTATTCCGTCATGCAACGCAACGCGGTGGACGGCCAGAATCCCTGCGCCATCTGCGCGCGGATGCGACGGGGCATCCTGTATACGCAGGCGCAGAAAAACGGCTGCAACAAAATCGCCCTGGGGCATCATCGGGAGGACACCCTCGCCACGCTCCTCATGAACCTGTTCCACAGCGGGCGCATTCAGGCCATGCCGGCAAAATACCGCACGGACGACAATCGGTTTGATGTCATCCGTCCCCTCATCGAGGTGGCGGAGGCGGACCTCGCCGCATGCGCGCGGATGAACGGTTTTCCCATCATTCCCTGTGTCCTCTGCGCCGGCAGCGGAGACCACCAGCGGCGCAGGATGAACGAGCTGATGGACCGCCTCGAACAGGAACACCCCCGGATAAAGGACTCCATGCTCGGCGCCCTGAAAAACGTAAAGCCCTCCCACCTGCTCGATCGCCACCTGCGGCGCACGGATGTGTAAACGACAACCCTGACCGACATTCGCGCAGTTTTCTGACACAGGTTGTGCCAGATTCCTTCCGGTCCCGCGAAACGCCCACGAATTTGTCAACCGGTTGATTTCAATCATGTTATTGTTGGCCGAACCCATGAAAAGGGAACTGTGCGCGTCCGGCACGGATTTCGCGCCACTGCCCGGGCAGAGATCATCAACCAGAAGGAGAACCACAATGAGCCATCAGTTTTCGAGACTCTGTATGACGTTTCTGGCGATTGCCGCACTGTCCGGATGCAGCGACCAGCGATCCGGATCCTTTGGCGAGGTGCCCCGGGGCCTGCCCGTCCTGCCGGATTCGGACGCCATCGAGCCGACGGCGGACTTCCGGAACATCCACGGCAGCGCCGACGGGGATCTGGTCATCGTCGGTGAAAGCGGGACGATTGTGACGCGACGGGACGGTGTCTGGGCACTGGAATGGGCCGGCACATACACAAGCCTCAACGATGTCCATTACATTGCCTCGGACGATATCTGGGCCGTGGGCTATAACCGGACCATCCTTCACTATAACGGCGTGGACTGGAACACCGTCATCACCGGCGCGTCGGACACTGACACTGACACTGACACAGACACCGACACGGACACCGACACCGACACTGACTCGGACACGGACACCGACACAGACACCGACACGGACACCGACACCACGGAGTTCGACACAGGCGACGCCGACTCGGACACGGACACTGACTCGGACAGCGATTCAGATGACCCGGCAATTGCCGCCCTCACAGCCCTTTCGACATCCTGTCATTTTTACGGTGTATGGGCCAATGGGCCTTCGGATGTCTATGTGGCCGGCACGGAAGCAATCGTTCACTGGGATGGCGCGACCTGGACCGTCCTGGTGGCGTGGGATGAGATGAACCCCGTGGGTTTCGATGTGTGGGCCGCGAATTCCCAGACCGTGGTCGTCACCAGTGGAATGGAGAGTGGCTGTGTCCACATCCTGGATGGCGACAGCTATTGCGATGACGTTCTGGGGGCCAAGTTCCTGCGCATCTGGGGCACCTCGGATAACAATATCTATGCAGTGGGCCATGACACAATCATCGCTCACTACACTGACAATCAGTGGTCAACGGAACACCTGGATGAAGTCGGCACCCTGAATGCCGTCTGGGGCAGCTCGGACACGGACATCTGGGCCGTTGGCGATGCTGGAATGGTGATGCATTCAGACGGTTCCGTGTGGACGCATCTGTCCACGGAGATCGCCCACAACCTGTACGGCGTGTTCGGCACCTCGACAACGGACGTCACGATGGTGGGCGAAAACAACTGCGTCATCCACTATGATGGTGGGGCATTTGACTATTCCAATTGTGTGGAACCCGCCGGCGGTGACGGTGACAGCGACACCGATGCTGACACCGATACGGACAGCGACAGCGATACGGACACCGAT
>JAKQNG010000286.1 GCA_029565915.1 Deltaproteobacteria bacterium | reverse complement strand
CATTCGATATCGATACGCGAATACGCCATCCACCGGGTCGTATCTGGCCTCTCCGGACGGTCTGCCCCGGGAAGGGATCGGCGAAGGCGCGCAACTGGAACGCCTGGGAGGAACCGACGTTGCCCGGGAACTGGTCATGCTGGGTCTGCGGCGCAGAGAAGGTGTGGACGTGGCGCGGGTGCTCTCTCTTGTTTCCCCATCGCTGCAGCCGGGCTTCGAAAACGGCTTCTGCACGCTGGTCGATGAAGGATATGCGACCCGGCAAAACCAGAGAATTGTTCCCACCGCCGCCGGCATGATCCTCGCCGACGAACTGGCCCTGCGTTTTTTTTAAATTTTTTTGGCACAGTTTGACCTTCAGCGGCCGAAGAAGGGGGTATGAAAACCATTTTTTCATTTTTACTGGCCGCTTCCGCTGCGTGCGGTTGCGAAAACCTCAACCTGCTCGACGAAATGGTCCCTTTTGACACGGACACCGCGGCCGGCCCCGGGGATTCATCCGGCGGCGGCCCGGACGGGTCCGGCGGTGATATCGTCGACGCCCCTCCAGACGGACTGGGCGGCGATGCGGTGATTCCGGCAACGGATACGTCGGACGACACCGCCCCGCAGATCGCCACCCTGTGCCTCAGCCACGAAAGCGCCTCCGCGTCGGCGTGTGTTTGCGGCGGAGTGCAGTCGGCCCTGGTGCGCTTTGTCAGCGACGAAGGGGCTGCCCTTACCGTGACCGATTGCCCGGCGCAATGTCTGGTGCGCAGCCCTTCTTTTGCCACGGAGCATCTGGTTCTGGTGTACGGCGCCGCTGTGGTCGACGGTCTGTTGCGGGTAGAGGCGGCCGATGTGAACGGAAATTCCGCAACACTGGAGGTGTCCCTTTCCCTGGCGGAAGGTCCGGCTGTGGCCATTGTCGAAGTGCTGGCGGACCCCGCGGGAGAGGAGCCCCTGCAGGAATTTGTGGAGATCGTCAATTACGGCGCCACAGAGGTGGACGTCTCCGGCTGGATGATCGATGACGGCGGCGACGGCAACGGCGACCTGCTGCCCGGCGGTGCCATTCTTCCTTCGGGCGCAACGGCGGTCATCGCGCAGACCGGTTTCGATCCCGGCCGCGGTGGTGTCACCGTGTTTGCCATTGATTCCTCCATCGGCACGAGCGGCCTGAAGAACAGCGAGTCCGAGAGCGTGGAGCTGTACGATGCGGCGGGCCTGCTGGTGTCGTCGTTTGCGACTGCGCTTACGCCGCGGGAAGACTGTTCCATCGTGCGGGTGCATCCGGCCATGCCGTCCATCGTGCCCGATTTATGGATGTATGCGGAAGGCGGAGACAACACGCCCGGCTGGTAGTTCCGGAACTGGCGAGGAGGAGGGGCGCTATTTTTTCAGGATTTTTTTCAGGACGGTGTCCTTGTCGAGTTTCTTTGTGCAGAAGAACCAGTCGTAACAGTGCATGTCTGCCTTGCCGTCCATGCGGTCTTTCGCAACTCCGCAGGATCCAGCCGTCGGCACGATGACTTCGTCTCCGGGCTGCCAGTCGGCGGGCGTTGCGATGGAGAACTCGTCCGCTGCCTGCATGGCGATGAGTGCCCGATAGAGCTCGTCGAAATTCCGTCCGAGGCTGAGCGGATAATAGATGATGGCGCGGATGATGCCTTTGGGATCGATGAAGAAGACCGCGCGGACCGCCTTGGTGTTGCTTTCGCCGGGCTGAATCATTCCATAGGCCTTCGCCACGTCCATGGTGATGTCTTCGATGAGGGGGAACTTCACTTCTACGTTCTTCATTCCCTTGTATTCGATTTTTTCCTTGATGGTCCGCAGCCAGGCGATGTGGCTGTACAGGCCGTCCACCGAGAGGCCCACGAGCTTGCAGTTGGCCTGCGCGAATTTGTCTTCCATGGTGGCAAAGGTCATGAACTCGGACGTGCAGACCGGCGTGAAGTCGGCCGGATGGCTGAACAGGATGACCCAGCTGCCTTTGTACTGTTCAGGGAAATTGATTTCACCCTGGGTCGTTACGGCCTTGAAGGCCGGGGCTGGTTCTCCGATGCGGGGCATGGCAACTGCCTGATTGTTCTGTTCCATTTGTTTCTCCTTGGATGGTTGAGTGTGTTGACCGGACAACCGTAGTTCTGATTTTCCGGGATGCAAGTCCATGATGGAAGACCGGTTGAAAGAGTTGTTTCGATTTCAACGCGGACCGGGTGTTGATTCGGTCGTTCCGGCGGAAGGGTCGATGGCGATTCGATCGCCGTCGATGCGTAAAAAGCCCTTCGGATTGCGGAACTGGCGGGAGTAGTCCATGACCTTGCGGTTGATCTGCCGCGCTTCTCTGCCGGTGAGGGGGCGCGGCAATCCGGCCGGTTTTCCGTCGAGGGCCACCGGCTGAAATGCCACCTCCACCAGAGTGCGCGTTTCTCCGTCCTTGACGAATGTGGCCAGGACGATGCCGCTCTCGCCCCAGGCTCCTTTGCTGTTGTCGAACAGGAAATTGCCCATGGACCAGAAGACCACCATGGGGCCTTCCTTTGAAATGCCCCGCAGCACGTGGGGATGGGTGCCGATGAAGAGGTCCGCGCCCGCTGCCGACAGCTCGCGGATCAGGTTCCATTCGCGGTGCTCGGCGAAGTGGGTGGATTCGGAGCTGTAATGGAGGGTGACCACGACGAAGTCCACCAGGGGCCGCAGTCGCCGCACCCGCTCTGGCAGGACTTCGAGGATGCGGGGAAAGGGCGTTGCGGCAACGAACGCACCCTTTTCCGAGGGGCGGAAATTGGACAGGGTGGTGACGGCGATGACGCCTGTCCGCACGCCGTCCTTTTCAAAGATGTACGGCGTCCAGGCATCGTCCCGCGTGGGGCCGGTACCGGCGGCGCCCAGTCCCGCTTCGTTCAGGTGCTGCAACGTATCCAGCATGCCTTCCGGTCCCTGATCTTCCGCGTGGTTGTTGGCCGTGGAGAGAACCGTGAACCCGCCCTCCTTCAGCAGCCGCGCGGCGTCCGGGCGTCCCTGGAAGGTCAGAAAATACAGCCGGCGATACTCGTTGTCCCGGTCGGTCAGGCAGTTGTTTTTCTTCGGCATGCAGGGAGGTTTTGTGATGCGTCGTCGCTCGGCGGTGACAGGCGTTTCGAGGTTCCCCATCACCACATCCCGTCCCGCCAGCAGGGGTGCCACATGGCGGAAGGGCGCATCTGTGCCGTATTCTTTGCCCGCGCGACCGAAGAAAATATCGCCCACTCCCGCAAAGGTAACGCGCTGGGCATCAGCCTCACGCGGTACGGCGCAGAACAGCAGGACGACAATGGTGCACAGGCGGTACATGGGTGTCCGGTATCCGGCCCCGAGGTACCACGGCGTCGGCCGCAGGAGCAAGCAAATGGAGATGTTCCTTCTTGCCCGGGGCGGTCGGTGGTCTACAATCGAGCCATGACGGACACCACGAAGACGTATGAGATGCTGTGGGACTGCGAGTACTGCGGCCATCGGAAACTGCTCGGGAAGACCCACCGCCACTGCCCGGAGTGCGGTGCGGCCCAGAACCCGGACAAACGCTATTTTCCGCCGGACAGCGAGAAGGTGGCTGTGGAAGATCACGAGTATGCCGGCGCGGACCGCCATTGTCCGGCCTGTCGCGCGCCGAACAGCGCGAAGGCCGCATTCTGCGGTGAATGCGGCAGCCCCATGGACAGGGCGGGGGAAGTGAAGCGGGTGGACGGGTCTGTTGACGCAGCGACGGCGCCGAAGAAACCGGCGCAGGAGAAACCGGCGCAGAAGAAGAAGGGCTGCCTCATTGCCGGAATTGTCGGGGCGGTCCTGCTGATCGGTGCGGTTCTCATCGGCGTGTTTGCCACCTCCGAGGCGCCGCTCACGGTGGCCGCCCACCGCTGGTCGCGGGAAATCCAGGTGGAGGAGTACAAGGATGTGCAGGAGTCCGCCTGGTGCGACCATCTGCCGTCGGGGGCCCGGGATGTGTCCCGCAGCCGGGAAGTGCGGTCTCACAGAAAGATTTCCGATGGGGAGGACTGCCGCACGGTGCGCAGCGACAACGGGGACGGCACATTCAGCGAAACACAGAAGTGCACGACGAAGTATCGCAGTGAACCGGTGTATGATGATAAATGCCGTTTCCGGATCATGAAATGGGTGGTGTCCCGATCAGTGAAGAGCGCCGGAGAGAGTCTCTCTCCGGAACCGGCGTGGCCCGACCTTACGCTGTCGAAGAAAGGGATGGAGTTGGGCAGCGAGCGGCCCGGAAAGCGCATCGAGGCCTACACGGTGCGGTTTGTCGATGACAAGAAGCAGAACCATGAATGCGAACTGCCGCAGGATAAATGGCGGTCCCTGAAGCCGGGGGATGAACGGGTGGGTGAAGTGAACCGCGTTACCGACCGGCTCGACTGCGACAGCCTGCGCCGCCCTGGAGACACAGAATGAAATACGTTGTGGATTGGATATTCCGATTGCTGCAGAAGGTGCCCGTGGTTGCGGTCGGCGCGTTGTCTGCCCTGACATTGCTGACGGTGGCCGCCGAGGTCTTCGCAAGGGCCGGTGGTGGCGGCAACTACTCGGGCGGTGACAGCGGCGGTGGTGGTGGTGGCGGTGGCGGTGACGGCGATGGCGAGATCATCCTCTGGCTGGTTTATCTGGCCTTCCGGCATCCGCAGGTGGGGGTGCCTTTGCTCATCGTCGGTATCATCGTCATCGTGGCGAAGAATCGGATGAACCCGGATCGGACCACGGCCCGGGCCATCACCCGGCTGGAAGAGATGGCACCGCCGGACCGGAGCGGCCTTGCGGGAATTGTGCAGCGGGACCCGGGGTTCGACGAGGCCCGGTTCCTCTCGTGGGTAAAGGACATCGACGGCCGTATTCAGCAGGCCTGGAGCCGGGGCGACATGGCGCCGGTGCGCAACCATCTTTCGGACGGGATGTTCCGCACGTTTTCAACGCAGCTCGCCATCATGGCCCATCAGGGCCGTCGCAACGCCGTGGCCGACCACCGGATCCTGCAGTGCCGTATTCACGCGGTGGAACAGAATGCCCGCTTCGACACCATTCACGTGGCCATCGAGGCCTCGTCCCGGGATGCAGAAGTGGAGGCTTCCCTGTCCTTCGATGAGGCCATGGCCCGGGCGATGAAAAAGTCCCCGTCCACCTACACGGAGATCTGGTCGTTCCTTCGGCGCCCCGGCGCGACGACACTGGATCCGGAGCGGGCGGTTTCCGGCGCGTGTCCCTCCTGCGGGGCTCCCGCGCAGAACGTGCAGGCCCAGAAATGCGCCTACTGCGGCGCGCTGGTCAATTCGGGCGACTACGACTGGGTGCTGGCGGAAATCACCCAGACCATGGAGTGGCGATCCGCGTCGAAGGGACGGGTGCCGGGCCTCGATGAACTCACGCAGAGCGACCCGTTCTTTGCGCGGCAGGTGGCCGAGGACCGGGCCACGTACGTATTCTGGCGCTGGCTGGAGGCGCAGGCCACGGGCTCGAAATCGGCCCTCGCCACGTGTGCCATGCCGGGTCTGCGGGAACAGGCCACCGTCCCGGGCGGCAGCGGACACTATCTGGCCGCCGTGGGCGCTGTCGATCTGGTCCAGTGCGAAGCGGGCGATCCGGCGGGTGGCAGACCGGATCTGTTTTTTGCGAAGGTCCTTTGGAGCAGTGCGCCGTCGGCTTCCGCTGCCCCTGTTCAACGGTCCGTGGTGCTGAAGCTGCACAGGGACGGTCGGCCCTCGACGGACAGCGGTCTCTCCCACGCTCACTGTCCCGAATGCCACGGGCCCCTTCCGGAGAACGATGCCGCCACCTGTGCCTACTGCGGGGCTGCGCTGGGCGCGGGAAAAGGGGAATGGGTCCTGGAAGAGGTGATGTCCCCGTATGACATGACCGCCGCGGCCCGGCGGGCAGAAGCGGTAACCCTGCCCGGCGATGGGCAGGCGGCTGAGATCCCGGCCTGGGCAATGCCGGATCTGGGTTCGAAACAGGAGCGCACCATCCTGCTCATGCGCATGGCGGCCATTGTGGCGGCGGACAATCAGGTGACAAAGGAAGAACGCCGGTTACTGAAAACGGCGGCAAAACGCTGGGGGCTGGATGTGGCGCTGGTGGAGCCCATCCTTCAGGGACAGGTGGACGCGGCGCTGGTGGAGGAGCTGCGGCCGCAGAATCCGTGGGCATTTCTGGACGGCCTCATCGGCGCGGCGCTCATCGACGGACGCATTGACGGCCGTGAGCAGAAGCTGCTGCTGGACGTGGCTCAGAATGCGGGTATCGATGCGGCGCAGGCGAAGAACCGCATGGGCGAGCTGGCCCGAAAGGCGAAGGTCAATCAGGTGGGCTGAGAGACGCACAAGAGACCCATATCGCTGGGAGTGATGTTTTTTCAGGGTCGGATCATTTTTTTGGCACAGTTTCCGCCAAACGGCCGAAATACACATCGAGGAGGTGTCCCATGGGTATGCGTCCACGATGGATCCGTTCCGACCACGTCATTGCCAG
>JAKQNG010000285.1 GCA_029565915.1 Deltaproteobacteria bacterium | reverse complement strand
GTCGGTGTCGCTGTCCGTGTCGCTGTCCGTGTCGCTGTCCGTGTCGCTGTCCGTGTCGGTGTCGGTGTCGCTGTCGCTGTCCGCGTCCGGGTCCGCGCTGCCACCGCCCCGCTGACAGGCCATGGTCGTCACGCATGAAAGGATTAGAAACAGGTGAAGGAAATATTTCATCAGGTACCTCCAAGTACTAAGCCCATGTGGATGCCAGCGCCGACATCGGGTGGCGGCTTCATTGTCCGCCAGCGACGGGTTGTCTGTCAATCGGCAGGAATGGTCGGGAATCGGAAAGAGAGCGGTTATCGGGCGGCGCAGTCGACGGGACAGGCGTCATCGACCACGCAGGCATCGAGCGCATCCTTCTGCGCCTTGGCTTCCGCTCCCCATTCCGTGGCGCAGGCGTCCGCGCAATCCTGATCCCACGCGGGATCGGTGCAGGCCGGATAGATGCAGGCGTCAAAGCCGGCGCAGGCCGTGTCATCCATGCAGGCCGTGTACAGGGCATTGCACATGCCGCCGTCTCCCAGCGCGCAGGACCAGCAGAGGCCGTAACAGTCGCCGCTGTTGTCGCAGTCGACGAATTCATCCGTATCACTGTCGGTATCGGTATCTGTGTCGGTGTCGGTGTCGGTGTCCGTGTCGGTGTCGGTGTCGGTGTCCGTGTCGGTATCCGTGTCCGTATCCGTGTCCGTATCCGTGTCGGTGTCCGTGTCGGTGTCCGTGTCGGTGTCGGTATCCGTGTCGGTATCCGCGTCCGTATCTGCGTTAGAGCTGCCGTCGTCGCCGTCATCGCATCCGACGAGGGCCGCGGGAATGACACAGAACAGGGCGATGAGAACATACAGTGCCGTTTTCATGGAAACCTCTTTTCTCCAAAATGGTGGTTGGTTGGGAACGGACTTCATTCTACTCCAGGGCGCGCAGAAATGCCCGTAATTCGACCATTGGCGCTGCCCGTCGGGATTTCCGTTTCCGCTCCGCGCCGGCGCCGTGGTATAAACGCCGCCCATGAGCGAACCGGATCGCCAGACCAGGGACCCGTCGGACACCCCCATGATGCGCCAGTACATGGCCATCAAGGACAGTTATCCCGAAGCCATCCTCATGTACCGCATGGGGGATTTCTACGAAATGTTCTACGAAGACGCCCTGATTGCCGCAAAAGCCCTCGACCTGACCCTGACCAGCCGCAACAAGAATTCCCCGGATCCGGTGCCCATGTGCGGCATTCCCCACCACGCGTCCGTCGGGTACGTCTCGAAGCTCATCGAACAGGGCTTCAAGGTCGCGGTCTGCGAGCAGATGGAAGACCCGGCGAAGGTGAAAGGGCTTGTCAAACGGGAGGTGGTGCGGGTCATCACGCCGGGGGTCATCATCGACGAAGAAAACCTGGATGCCCGCGCGAACAATTTCCTCGCCGCCGTGCTGCCGTTGCACGGGCAGGACAGCTCGGCCCCGCAGGATGTTTTTGCGCTGTGCGCCATGGATGCCTCCACCGGCGAGTTCAAAGGCACCCGGCTGTCGGGTACGGCGTCCCTTGTCGGCGAGCTGTTCCGGCTGGAGCCCCGCGAAATCCTCGCCTCCCGCGCATCCCTCCCGTCGCTGCAGAACCTCACCGCCGTGCTGCCCCGCTGCTGCATGACCGCGGTGGACGACGACCTCTTCGCCGGGGACGGGGCCGTATCCGCCCTCGTGCCGCTCCTCGGGGAGGCTCCCGCCCGGGAGCTGTTTCGCGAAGACGCGCTGCTCTGCCGCGCCGCGGGCGCCGTGGCGAGTTACCTGCGCGCCACGAGGCCCCTCGACGACCTGCCCGTGACCCGCTTTTCCACCTACCGGATGACCGACCACCTCATCCTCGACGAGGCCACCAAGCGGCACCTGGAGCTGGTGCGCACCGCGGACGGCGACAAGAAGGGCTCCCTGCTCCACCTCCTCGACCAGACCGGCACCCCCATGGGCGGACGGCGACTCCGGGGGGACATCAACTATCCCCTGTGCGACGCAGCCGCCATCGCGCGCCGGCTGGCCCGGGTGGAGCTGTTTTTTGCGGATGCGGAATTTCTGCGCGATACGCGGGAGCTGCTCGGTGACATCGGCGACCTGGAGCGGGTGGCCACCCGGGTGGGCATGAACGCGGCGACACCCCGGGATCTGGGCGCCCTGCGGGCCACCCTCGCGCGGATTCCCCGGCTGGACGACCTGCTGACCTCGTGTCGAAACAGCGCCGCGGAATAGCTGTTAGGCGATCCCCTGGACCGCTGCGACGATCTGCACGACGCCCTGGCGCGCGCCCTCGTCGAGGATCCGCCCCTTTCCCGCACGGAGGGCGGCATCTTCAGGGAAGGCTTCAACGACGCCCTCGACGAGCTGCGGACCACCGTGCTGTCCGCCAAGGATTTCATTGCCTCCCTCGAAGCGCGGGAGCGGGCCCGCACGGGCATCTCGTCGCTGAAGGTGTCGTACAACCGGGTGTTCGGCTATTTCATCCTCGTCACAAAGGCCAACCTGAAAAACGTGCCCGACGACTACATGCGCAAGCAGACGCTGGTGAACGGCGAGCGGTTCATCACAAAGGAGCTGCAGGAGTGGGAGTCAAAGGTGCTGACGGCGGACGACCGCCGCCGGGCCCTTGAAAAGGAGCTGTTCGACGGGCTCATGGGCGATCTGAAGGCCCACGTGCCGCGCCTCCTCGCCCTGTCGTCCCGGGTGGCCGCCATCGACGTGTCCGCCGCTCTTGCCTTTGCGGCAAAGCGCCACGGCTGGGTGCGACCGGCCATCAACACCTCGGGGGTGCTGCATGTGGTGGACGGACGCCATCCCGTGGTGGAGGCCATGAACAGCGATGTGCCCTTTGTGCCCAACGACGTGCGCCTCGACCCGGAGGGCAATCGCCTGATGATCATCACCGGGCCCAACATGGCCGGAAAGTCCACGGTGATGCGGCAGACCGCCCTTCACATCATCATGGCCCAGCTCGGATCCTTCGTTCCCGCCGCCGCCGCGGAGCTGCCGGTGACGGACCGGTTGTTCACCCGGGTGGGCGCATCGGACAACATCGCCCGGGGCGCCTCCACCTTCATGGTGGAGATGAACGAAACGGCGGCCATCCTGCGCAACGCCACGCGGCAGTCCCTTGTCATCCTCGACGAGGTGGGCCGCGGCACGTCCACCTTTGACGGCCTGTCCATCGCCTGGAGCGTGGGCGAATACCTGCACGACGTGGTGCAGTGCAAGACCATGTTCGCCACCCACTACCACGAGCTCATCGAGCTGGGGAACATCAAGCCCCATGCGGCGAACTACCACGTGGCGGCACGGGAATACGGCGACGAGGTGGTGTTTTTGCGCAAGCTGGTGGAGGGCGGTACGTCCCACTCGTTCGGCATCCAGGTGGCCCGCATGGCGGGACTGCCTGAGCACGTGGTGGCCCGCGCAAGGGACATTCTCTCCAGCCTTGAAAAGGAAGAACACCTCATTCCCCGGCGGGCGCCCGAAAAGGCCCGCTGCACACCCCAGCTCGATCTCTTCAACGCCCAGAAGCCCTCCGAGGTGGAGCGCATCCTGAAAGACATCGACATCAATCGCATCACGCCCCTGGAGGCCATGGCCCTGCTGACGCGATTGAAGGACCTGCTCTGACCCGCCGGGGACCGGAATGGCTTATTCGATGCTCACGTTGCGGCAGGCGGACCCGCAACCGTCCCCATCGACGTTGTTACCGTCGTCGCAGTCCTCGCCGGGTTGTTCAATGCCATCGCCGCAGTAGGCGCCGAGCACGCAACCCGCGTCGCACTCCCCGTAACCGCCATCGTTGATGCCGTCGTCGCATTCTTCCCCCAGCCCCACAATACCGTCGCCGCACAGGGGCAGGCACAGGCTGCGGGAGGTGTTGAACCCTTCGAGGGTGAGCTGGAAGGAGGAGCCCGTGGGATTGCGCTCCGCGTGGAACACCGCGATGGGATAGACGCCCCCCGGTTCCAGCTCGAAGTCGTCCGCCGTCTGTGCGTCGATGGCCACCTCACCTGCGGCCGGCACGTGGACGCACCCGAGATCGAGGGCCAGTTGACCGTTCACGAACACCCACAGGTCGTCGTCCCCCAGGAACCGCAGGGACGAAGGCACCGCCGGATCGTAGCGGAACCAGTACAGCACCTCGCTGGTGTAGCCGAAGTTGTGCAGGACCGCGCCGTCGACGAAGTCGCTCTCCGGCAGCCAGTTGCCGCCGTACTCGGTGGGAATCGTCGCGGCCCGCCGGTCGCCTTCGCCGGTCAACCCGTCCACGGGAAAGAACGCGGGCGTACCGTCGTAGCACACCGCATCCACGCACCACTGTTCGCCGTCGGGGCCCCAGCGGTTCACGAACGCGCCGTCGCCGTTGTCGTACAGGGTGAGGCTGGACACCAGGGTTTCGCGGCCGTCGCCGTCCGTGTACCAGCGGGCAAAGGAGGCGGGGGAGGCGATGGTCGGGCACAGGCTGTTGCCATTGTCCACCAGCACCGGCTTTCCGTCTGCGAGCAGAGGTTCCACCAGCCCGGTGACCATGTTGCCACCGCCCTCGAAATCCCCGAAGGCATCTGTCGAGGTGGCAAAATCCCGGAACACGGCGCTCACCCGCAGCACGCATTCCCCGTCCATCCGTTCGCAGTCGTCCTCGGGAACGCAGTCAAATCCCTCTTCTTTTTCACACGTCGACGAGCAGCCGTCCCCGTCGATGCGGTTGCCGTCGTCGCACTGTTCGTCGATGACAAATCCGTCCCCGCAGGCGGATACGCACTGGCCGGATCCGCAGTCCGGCTCCTGCTGGCAGGCGGCACTGCAGCCGTCAAAGGGAATCCCGTTGCCGTCGTCGCAGCTTTCGGTCCCTTCAATGTTGCTGTTGCCGCAGACCGTGGGCGTGCAGGTGGAGGGCGCGCCGCTGCACTGCCATCCGATTTCCACCCGGCAGTCGCCGGAACAGCCATCCCCGTTGTCCCGGTCACCGTCGTCGCAGTGCTCGGGCAGGGAGGGAAGTCCGTCGCCGCAGCGGGCGATGGGAGAGCAGGGCTCCCCCGGGGGCTGACAGGAATAGCCGGCATCCATCGATCGGCAGTTGCCGGCGCATCCGTCGCCATCGTCTGTGTCGCCGTCGTCACAGGCCTCATCCGGTGTCAGAATGCCGTCGCCGCAGAGGCCCGGCGGCAGGTCCCCGTCGCTGTCTCCGTCGCTGTCCCCATCTGCATCGCTGTCCGTGTCGCTGTCCGTGTCGCCGTTCGTATCACTGTCGCCGTCCGTGTCCCCATCGCTGTCGACGGCACCGGATTCCACCGCCTTTTCACAGGCGGCCACAACGCCGGCAAGCAGCAGAATCCACATCCCTCGCGCAATTATTGAATAGATGATGTTGTTCATGCCAGCCATGGTGCCCGACCTCCCGCATCCGTGGATGTTCAATTTCCCTCTTTCCAGTGTCCAGCCCCGTCCCGGGAGGGCCGGCAATCATCGAGGGACCGCACTGGACAGGGGACAAACCCGCCGCATATTTATTTCCCGCGGAGCCGTATCCGCGTTCGACGAGGAGGAACCGACGATGCGATGTCTGCTGAAGCTGCTGCCCGCGGCCGCTGTTGCAATGGCCGCCGGATGCGCCATGGACGACGATGACCGCTGCACAGGCGGGCTGGAGTGGCGGCCCGACGAAGCGGCCTGTGTGGCGCTGGAAGATACGGAAGAACCCGCGGATACCTCGCCGGTCCAGGAGGGACTCGGTGATGTCTGCTGGACCGACACGGACTGCGCGGCCTTTGCGGCCACCGGTTACGATTTCTGCCTGCTCGATCCGACGGATCCCACCGTGGAAGGCATGTGCACCCTTCCGGACTGCACGGCATCGGACTGCGGCGGCGAGTTCCAGTGCTGTGACTGCGGCGATTTCACTCTGCCCTCCATGGGCTGGACCGAACCCTGGGCGGCTCCCTGCTGCGTGGATCCCGGCACCGCCGGCCTGCTGGGCGCCGTCTGCAGCTGCGAGTAAAAAAAGGAGGACCGTATGAATCATCGGTTACGACTGTCCGTGTGGATGTTGGGTCTGCTGCTGCCGGTGGCCGCATGGGCCCAGGAACCCGCGGCGCCGGATCCGGCCGCGGAGCGGATGGACGCCCTCGAACAGCAGCTCGCCGCCCAGAACCGGCGCATCGAGGAGCTGGAACAGGAAAAGGCGGCGGCCCACGAGCGGGATCGGGCCCGCACCGAAGAAGATGCCCGCATCGCGACGGAGCTGGCGGCGACAAAGGCGGCCCTCGACGACGTGGCGCTGGTGGCCGCCCGGGAACCGGAACCGGACCGGCTGTCGATCTACGGGTTCTTCGACACCACTTTTTACAAGGCCTGGTACCGGAGCGACCGCTCGGTGCTCATCACCCAGAACCCGCCCTACAGCACGTTCATGATGAACAACGTGAACATCTACCTGAAAAGCCAGATGACGCCGACCATTTCGGCCCTGGTGGAGATGGGCCTTTCCTTCGCGCCCCTGGGATATGAAAAGAACCTGCCCATCGACGCCTACGTGGACGGCGAGCTGAACCCGGACCTTGTGGATGCGTCCGCCTATGATCGCGTGGACACCACCGTGCCCGGCGGCATCGCCTCCCAGACCGTGCGGTACGGTTCTGTCTCCATCGTGCGGGCCCACCTGGACTGGGTTCCACGGGACTGGCTGGGCTTTCGCGTGGGACGCTGGCTCACGCCCTACGGCATCTGGAACGAAGAACACGCGCCCACCGTGTTGATGGGCGTGTATTATCCCAACCTGATGAACTGGGATCTGGTGCCCGCGTCCCAGATGGGCGCCCAGATCTTCGGCGCGATCTTTCCGGCGGACATGCTGCAGTTGAAATACGCCGTCACCCTGTCCAACGGCCGCGGCCCCATGGACACGGTGATGGATTTTGACGAGAACAAAGCGGTGGGCCTGCGGCTGCAGGCGATTGCCACTTTTGACAAGTGGAAGCTCACCGTCGGCGGTTATGGCTACTACGGCAAATACACGGACGGATATCGCACCGCGGAAGCCTACCTGAACGCCGATCTGTCAAGGGACATGTCGAATGGCTCGCCCATCGGCGGGCGGGTTGTCTTCGATGAAAAGTACAAGGAAGGGATTGTCGCCGCAGACCTGAAACTCGACATCGCCGGCGTGCAGCTCTTCGGCGAATACGTGTACCGGCGCGTGGATTACCTGCGGCATCCCCTGATGTTTTCGGACTACGAGTTCGTGCAGAACGGCGACTTCACAGGCCGCCTCGTGCCGTCCCACCTCTCCCGCTCCGTGTACGGCATCGCGGCCTGGACCCTGCCCTTCCAGATCCTCGACCCGGTGAAGGTCACGCCCTACGCGGGGTTCGACTGGGTGACGCCCATCGATTCGTATGAATGGTTTGAACAGAAGACCATCCGGTTCGGTCTGAACGTACAGCCCTCCCCCTTCGTGGTGGCGAAGCTCGAGGGCATCATCGACCTGTTTGACGAGCGTCTCGGCGGTCGGATGAACGGACTGGCGGCTCAGGTCGCCGTGTCGTTCTAGGAGGATTCATGACACACCACAACCGGACCAGACTGCTTTGCATCCCGGCCGTCCTGACCGCCGTCCTGCTGGCCTTCAGCGCCGCCCCGGAGCGCGCGACGGGTGCGGAAACCATTTACATCATTGCCAACAACAGCATCGCCGCCGCATCCCTGTCGATGGCCGAGGCGCGGCTCATCTTCCAGAAGGAAAAGACCCGGCTCGGCAGCAGCGCCGTCATGCCCATCCACGCCAGAAAGGACTCCTCGCTCCGGGCGGATTTCGCGGCCCGGGTGCTCAACATGTCCGTGCAGGAAGAAATCGGCTACTGGGAGGCCCAGAAAGTGCAGAGCGGCAAACAGCCCCCCGCGGAGCTGGGTGATACGGTGAAGGCCGTGTTTTCCATGAAGAGCGGCATCAGCTACTGCTACGCCTCCCAGTACCGCTCCGGCGTGGCAAAAATTCTGCTGAAAATCTGACCTGTACGGGGCATTTTGGCCGTGGTAGATTCCGTTGCGACTGCCTTTTCCTGAGACAGAATCAAATAACCTATGGAGACTTCAACATGAAACGAATCATCTTTTTTGCTGCCATCCTCGTCCTGTGCGGCGCCTGTGAAGAAGAAGCGGCCGGCACCCGGGTCACGGTTCCCGCCTCCGGCGAAGTGGTCTACGGCCTCAACAACGTGAGCTTCCAGGCACCGGAGGATACGTTCTCGCGGGACATCACCTTCGATATGTCCGTCGTCGACGAACACGTCAGCGCGGACGGCGTGCGGATTGTCAGCGATGTATATGAATTCGGGCCCGCTGCGAAATTTCTGGATGCCCCCATCACGGTCAGCCTTCCCTTCGACGGTTCCCTCCTCGAAGGCCCCAGAGGAAACATCCTGGGCGCCACCGCCGTGTCCCTGTCCGGCAACTGGGAAACCTTCGAGTGCGAAATCAGTCAGAACGGCGACTTCGTCAGCTGTCCGGTGGACACGCTCCGCTACCTGGCGGTCATCGAGCTGGTCGAAGAAGAAGAATAGCCCTCACCACCGGTGGGTGATGATCACCTCGTTCTTTGCTTCGTCGTATTCAAACGCGCCCCCTTCCCGGCAGCGCCAGCAGGGTGCCCAGTAGACCTCGTCCCGGTGGCCCTCCCGGTACACGAGGGCCAGGGGTGTCGGGTTGTCCCAGATGATCAGGCTGGATTCGTGGACATAGCGGGTGTTGTCCGCCACCTCGTGCAGGGCGACGACAAACGAGTGGCGATTGGAGCGCCCCACCGCCAGCCACAGCTCCATGCCCTGCCGGGGAATCCAGCGCAGGGGTTTCCAGTGGAAATGGATGCCTTCCTTCGCCAGCTTTTTTCGATCGCTGCCGCGACGGGCGAGCACCCGTTCGATGTCCGCGTTGCTGAACATGTGGGGGTTGTCGTGAATCGCGGACAGCTCGGGAATGCTGCGGATGACCTGCGCAAACACGTCGGGCTTCATGTTCGTGTACAGGCTGTGAGCCGGCCGGGCCCGCTCGATGAAGCATTCGGACGTGTTGCGCGGGCCGTCGCAGCAGCGGAATCCCAGTTGCGGATCCACGCTGCCGGGGGCAAACCACCACCGCTTCGCACAGCGTCGTCCCCCGGGCGGGGTCACGGCGGTGCCCAGAAAATCCCGTCCCTCTGCAAACCCCCGCACGGCCACCCGGTCCACCTGATCGGGTGCCTGCCCCCAGCGGCTCGACGTCCACTCCAGCAGGCGGCCGAACCCCCACACCCCGAAGGGTGACGGACTGCTCCACGGCTCGGCGAAGGCGGACGGATCGTAGAGGTTGCCCGAGATGTACCGGCGGTTGTCGTCGCCTTTGCACGCGTATTCCAGCTCCGTTTCCGTACACAGGCGTTTACCCGCGGATTGACACAGCCGCTCCGCCTCCACTTCATCCACGCCGGTTACGGGCTCCATGGCCGGATCGTTGGGCCAGAGAAGGGCGTCCATGCGGAACGCGGTCATCTTCGTGGGAATGTGGTCGTTTTCGGCAAACTGGTCCCGCAGCACGTCGTCAGGGGCGCTGCCCCGCAGGAACGTTCCGGCCGGGATGTCGATCATCTGGCCCGCTTCGGGCAGGGGGAAATTCGGGCGCTCCAGGGTTTCCACCTCGGGTGGGGCCTCCGGCGGACGCTCGCCGATATCCACCGTGTTCTCTTCGCCCGGGGCGCCGTCCGGGGTGGTCGAAGCAGTGGTCACCGACCGTGGCCGGTCAGGTTCCGCCGGTCCACCGTCCGCGTTGTCGTCCGCGGGACGGGCGGTGCAGCAGCAGCACAGCAGAAGAAGGACAGGAAGCCGGCGCATCATGGCAGTCGTGTATCACAAAAAAGAAAGGTGCCTCCAGCCATTTCCCGGCAGTGGGATCAGTCCAGATAGGCCCGGATGAGCATGGAGAACAGCTCCTGGGAGGTGCGGTATTCCTTTTTCCACTCCGGCAGGCGACGGTTGTATGCGTCGGCCGCTGCAGGGTCCAGCTCGAACACCGGGCTCTGGAAGAGGCGGTAGCGTTTTCCCTGCTGGAACATCGACGCATCCAGCGCCAGGCCCAGCAGGCCCAGGGGATATCGACCATCGGCGGCGGACACGCCCAGATCCCGGCCGTTGCGGAACCCGGATCCGCAGTAGTTGCAGGGGGAGCCGTAGATGAAGATGCCGGGACACCCGGACTGCCGTGCGAGTGCCGCCGTGTGGGCGATGAGCGCGGAGCCGATGCCCTGTCGCTGGTGTCCGGGCCGGACGCACAGGGGACCGAAGGACAGGGTGTGGACCCGCTCGCCGCCGCCGGTGTCGCCTTTGTCCTCCAGCAGGAATGATCGCGAGTAGATGATGCTCCCCACAATGCGCCCGTCCCTGACCGCCACGAAATCCATTTCCGGAACGTAGTCCGGATGATCCCGCAGGATGTGGACCAGGTAGTGCTCGTCGCATCCGGGCACATAGAGGTTCCAGAATGCTTCCCGGGTCATGGCCTCGAGTTCGGCCTGATCGTCCCTTGTCGCGTTTCTGATGATGATGTCCGTATTCATGTCTGTGTCTCCACTTTCTGTGGGCCGCATCTTACCGCTTTGCGGCGCGAAGTGGATATGCTGAAAGGCAGGTGGTCACTTTTATGTTACTATTGCGGTGCGCAGGCGGGACGGGTATCCGGGACGGGGCGCCGGTTCCTGTTCTGGATGCGGTGTCGGTACAGAACCGGGATGTGGTCGATGCGCCCGGACTGCCATCCGATCCGGACGATCTGTGGAACGGCTTTGCGCTCACCACCGGGCGGTTCAAGCAGATCTGGTTTCCCCAGAAGGACCGCCGTGTCGCATTCGATCTGCAGACCGATCCGCTTGAAACCACCGACGTTTCTGCCGTGCACGCGGACGAATTGTCGAAGGGATGGGAAAAGCTCGTCCGCGAAAGGGCACGGGCCCGGGTGGGCGAAATATCCGCAGAGGACGCCGACCGCGTGCGGCAACGCCTGACGCGTCTCGGATATCTCGATTGAAACGAGGCCCTCGTCCGGAACCAACTTCATCCCGGCGCGGCAATCGTCACAGCGGGGTGTGTCCCATTTCCCGCCATGGAATCACTTCACATCCGGCGTGGGAGAAACGCTCGTTTCCACCGTAAATGACCACCGGCGCGGCGCTTCCGGGATCAACTTCCCTGAAGCGGAGCGCATGCGCCGCATGTTCCTTGCGGAAAGTCATGCCGGACTTGATTTCCACGGGAATTCTGTCGTTCCCGCGCGCAAGGATCAAGTCTACCTCCATGCCCTTGTGGTCCCGGTAAAATGGACCCCGTGTCCAGGACCACCTGGACGGTTGTTTAATGTGATTCCTCCGGTTTCCTTTTCGTTCCATCCATTCAGATTCCAGAGGGTTCGTCCGGAGACGACCGGTTGTCTGTCACCATGTAGCCGCATCGAAG
>JAKQNG010000233.1 GCA_029565915.1 Deltaproteobacteria bacterium | reverse complement strand
ACCATGCTGGCACCCCGGTGTCCCAGCAGGGTGCCGCCGGCAGCGCCGGCCAGGTCAGCCGGGGAGGGAATGTCGAAGGGGTCCCCCGGTGGCAGGCTGGTCCGGGCACCCATGCCGCCGGGGCGGATAAGGGTGGACGAATTGGCGAAATCCGCCGGTGAGGGCATCCGTCCGCCGAAGGGATCCCCTGCCGGGCCGGAAGGGGGCACGCTGGCAAAGGGGTCGGCCTTCTTCGGGGCGGCGGGCAGGGCAAAGGGGTCGTCGTCCGCTTCCGCGGTCGGGAGCCCGGCGCCGAAGGGGTCGTTGTCGCCCGCGCTGCGGAGGCTGCCCATCCCTCCCGGGCTGACAAGGGTGGGGGACGATGCAATGGGGCCCTTTTTGACCGGAGCCGGTGCAAAGGGGTCGTCGTCGATGGGCGTCGCGGCGGACGGGTCCGGTGCAAAAGGGTCTTCCTCCATGCGGGGTGCCGGGAGGTCCATGGCGCCGAACAGGTCTTCCCGCGGCGTCGGGAGGTCCGTGTCGCCGAATGTGTCGTCCTGCGGAGCGGGGGCGGAGGTGGTGCCGGACAGGGGATCCCCGAACAGGTCTTCGGTGGAGGATTCATTGGAGAACCCAGTGCCGCCGAACAGGTCGTCGTCCTTTGGTGTCGGGAGGTCCGCTTCCTCCCGGAAGGTGTCGCCCCAGCTGTCGTCAATGTCCCGGCGGGGGACCGGCAGGTCCGCGTGGCGCATGGGGTCGGCCACGGTGGGTAGGTCCGGGGTGTCCAGCTCGTCACCGAATCCGCCGAGTACGGGGGGCAGGCTGGGGGCCCGCTCTGTCAGGCCCGAGGAGGCTTCGCCGCCGGAGATGGTGCCGTCCTTCATCACGCGGAAGGTCGTCGAACACTTCGGGCATCGCATTTTCTGTCCGGCCGGTGGAATGCGGTTCTCGTCGAGTTTGTAGCTGTGTCTGCAGCCGGGACAATTCACATTCATCTGCGCAGGGCCTCCCGAATTAACCGCGGAACATCTGTTCCGGAGGTGAAAGTGTGAGGGAGTATATCCGCAAAGTGGATTGTATGTAAACGTCAGTCAAATGAAGAATGCCCGGCTTCGGGCCCGGTGCAGAGGCGCGTTCACCCGCGCGTTCAATCCATGCGGGCCGCCGGAAGCTGTGGTAGACTCATGGCGTGAATCGTTTGTTTCTCCTGCTGGTCGGCATTTTCTTTTCGGTGCGCTGTACCGATGAGGCGGACGGTCCCTTCATCGAGGAAGTGGAGCCCCCGGTGGTCTACCGCTACCAGTCGGCGTCCCTGTCCATCAAAGGCGAGGGTTTTGCGCCGTCGACGACCCGCCATGTGGGCTGCAGCGACGGGGACATTGCCGTGAACTACGATTACGAGGTGCGGATTGCACCCGTTGACGGGCCACAGGAAGAAGACGACTGGATTCCTCTGGAAAACGTGCAGTGGCGGGGCGATTCCCTGGTGGAGGCGGGCCTCCCCGCGGCATTTGTCAACGCCCTCGCAGAAACCACGTACGACCTGATGCTGCGGTCCCCCGTGGGTGTGGAGGCCATCCTGCCCGGCGCCTTTTCCGTGCGGAGCGTGCCGGCGGACACGGACATGGACACGGCGTCGGACGACGACACGGCGGACACGGACGACACGGACGTGGCAGGGCCCGTGGACACCGCCCTGTTCGCCGCGCAGGACCACATCATCAACGGCCAGTTCGTCAGCGGATTATGGAGTCTCGACACGCCGGTGGCAGAAGACCTGATGGGCAACAGCGACAACGTCGTGCATTTCGATGTGAGCTGGAACATGACCTGGTTGTACGTGGGCATTCTCGTGGTGGACGGCAACCTGCTCGACGATTCGTTTTACAACTACGATGACGACTCGGTGGAAATCTTCATCGACCCGGACGACAGCCGTTCGGAGACGTATGATGCGTGGGACCGGCACTACGTCATGGCCTTCGGCCATCCGGACGAGCTGATTGCCCATGCCGGCAATCCCGCGGTGGTCCTGCGGGCCCTGGCCCTCACGGTGGACGGCTACGCGGTGGAGCTGGCCGTTCCGTGGACTGCCCTCGGCGTGACGCCTCATGCGGGCATGCGCATCGGGTTCGACATCTACGCCAACGACGATGACGACGGCGGTGGACGGGACGGATTCATGGTGTGGAGCGGCGGCCATTTCAACTACGCGGACACCTCCGAATTCGGAACGGTCATTCTGTCCGATGAGGTTGTCGGAGTCCGATGAGCGGCCCGCGGTTTTATTCTTCCAGTTGCGCAGGTGAGCAGTTCCTCGTCTGGACCGCCCGCGGCATTTCGCAGGCGACGTGGGGTCCCGGCCTGCAGGAGCGGTTGTCCCGGCTGGCAGACAGCGGATATCACATTGTTCAGGAGCGGCGGTTCGGCGGTGACGGAGGTCCCGTGGGCGGCATTGTGCGCGCGGTGGCGCATCCGGTGCGGGAACTGGACGGCGGGGAGGGCATTTCGCTGCGCGGCTGGGAAGACGACGGTGTGTCCCACTGCTGTCTGTCCGGCGCCGTGTCAACGGATGCGGGGCTGGTGATCTCCCGTGCACAGCGGGCACTCGGGCAGGCGGGGTTTTCCATGGGCGATGTGGTCCGCACCTGGTACCGCGTCGACGGCATCCTCCATCGCTATGACGCATTCAACCGGCAGCGGACCGCCGCCTATGACCAATACGGACTTCCGACCCTGGGCATGGAAAACGGCGGCCGGGGATATCCCGCCAGCACCGGCGTGGGGGGATTGAGCACCGGAGTGGGCACCCCTCCCGGGGAACGGCTGGTGCGGCTGGAGTTGTATGCGGCAAAAGGGTGTTCCCCGCAGGCCCTGTCGAGTCCGGTCCAGAAGGATGCGCCCCTGTATGGTTCGGCCTTCAGCCGCGGCGTGCGGATGCCGGTTTCGTGCGGACTGCTGGAGCTGTCGGGCACCGCGGCCATCGACGAGGCCGGCGCCAGCCTGTACCCCGGGGATTTCATTGCCCAGGTGGCGGCCACGTTTGAGCGGATTGTCCGCTTTCTGGCAGCGGTCGGGGCCAGCCTGTCCCAGCTCGCGGCGGGCTGCGCGTACATCCGTCGGCCGGCGGATGTGGACGCCTGTGTCCGCTGGATGGATGAGCACCAGCTGGACCTGCCCCTCGTGCCGGTCATTGCGGACATCTGCCGGGACGACCTGCTGTTCGAAGTGGACGGCGAGCTGTTCAGAACGCGTTGAACGAATTGCACCGGGTGACCGCGAAAAATCACTCCCGGTGGTGGTCGGCTGGTGTATTTTGCATTCATGAATTCCGGCCGAACCGTTCGTCATCTGATCATGCCCGTACTGCTGATGGTCCTCATCGGTACCCTGCTGGTTTTCCGCCCGCAGCCCGCCGGACTGGCGGATACCCTGTACTGGGCGGCTTACGGTCTGTGGATGCTCGTCGAAATCGTCCGCGTGAAACCCGACCGGCAACAGGACGAGCAGAGCGATCGGGGCACCAGGTGGTTCTACGCCCTCAGCCAGGCATCCGTCGTCGCCGCCGGACTGCTGACATGCCCATCCGCCAGGCCGCTGAGTGCCGCCATTGCCGGAGGCATTCTGCTGGCCGCGGGAATCGCCCTGCGCCAGGGGGCGGTGTTCACCCTGGGTCGACACTATTCCCACGTGGCACGGGTTCTGGACAACCATTCGGTCGTTTCCCGGGGGCCTTACCGGTTCATCCGCCATCCGGCCTACGCGGGGATGCTGCTGGCCCACGGAGGCGTTGCGGTGGTGTGCGTGTCTCCGGCGGCGGCAATTCTCCTTTTCTGTGCGCTGCTGCCGTCCATCGTCGCGCGCATCCGGGTCGAAGAAAAACTGCTGTACGGTCTGGACGGGTATGCGGCGTATGCACAGGGTCGTCGTCGCCTGCTGCCGGGCATCTGGTAGAGCCGGGAGAACATCCCTTCCAGCGTCTGTTGGTGATTTATCCGCGCCGCCGTGTCGCGCCTTTCCGCCGTCGCGCACCCCGTCCGCGGTGGGCGGAATCATTCGGGAATCTGAAAAAGTGAAGCGGCGGAAATTTTTTTTGGCACAATTCGACCCGCAGCGGCCGAAAGAGAGGGTGAAACTTTTTTCAACAAAGGAGCACCCTTTGAGCACCCTGCGCATCCACGAACGGGACGCCATCCACTTTGTCACCAACCGCACCGAGCACCAGTTGTTTTTGCTGCTGCCCACAAAGGCCATCAACGAACTCGTGCTTCAATGGCTCGCCCGCGCCAGAGAAGAAAAGGGCCGCGGCATCGAGATCTTCGCGTTTGTCGTTCTATCGAATCACTTTCACCTGCTGCTGCGCGACACAAAGGGCGAGCTCGCCGCGTTCATGGATTACTTTCAGGGCTGCCTCGCCACGGCGGTCAACAGACACTGGGGCCGCGAGGGCACATTCTGGCAGCGCCGCTACGACGACGAGGTGGTCAAAGGCAACGCCGAATT
>JAKQNG010000203.1 GCA_029565915.1 Deltaproteobacteria bacterium | reverse complement strand
TGTCGCTGTCCGCATCGGCGTCGGTGTCCGCGTCGGTGTCGCCCGGCGCGCCGGAGCGGTCCGGCGTGTCTTCGCAGGACATGAGGGCTGTGGCCCAGAGGGCGGCACAGAAAAAAACAGGTGTCATCCGGCGGGTCATGTCTCTCCTCCTTTTTATTTGGGGCAGTTCCCACTGTTCATTATGGATCAACTAAAACGTTTCAGCTATCGGAATGATGGATTGTTCCGGATATTTCTGATCGGTGGACGATTTATTTGTCGATGCGCAGTGGTACCGGCGTTTCTGATCAGTGGCGGATCAGAGCCATTCTTCGGAGAGGACATCGCCCCGCAGGCTGACCACGATGCGCTTTACGGGAACCCGACGCGCCGCGCGGGCGCACGCTTCTCTGGCCAGCGCCGTGAGGCCGCCGCAGCACGGCACTTCCATGACCATCACGGTGAGAGTGTTGATGCGGGCTTCGTCGATCATGGCCACCAGCTTTTTCAGGTAGGTGTCCTGTCCGTCGTCGAGCTTGGGACAGGCAATGGCCAGGGCCTTTCCCCGCAGCCAGCAACGGTGAAAATCTCCCACGGAAAACGCCACGCAGTCGGCGGCCAGCAGCACGTCCGCGCCCTGGAAGTACGGGGCCGTCGGGCTGACCAGGTGCATCTGCACGGGCCACTGGCGCAGCTCGGATCGGATCTCCCCCGGAGGTCCGTCAATGGATGGCGCATCGTCGCCCGGCCCGTCGAACCGCATCATGCGGGAGCCCGGACAGCCGCCGCCCGCGTGGAGAGGGGAAGGTGGACGGACCGGCATCGGGGCCGGCGCGATGGGGGCGGCCTTCACGTGCCGCTTCACGGCGGATTCATCGAATTCGTCCGCGTCCCGCTCCTCGATGGTGATGGCGCCCTCGGGACAGTCGCCGAGGCAGGCGCCGAGGCCGTCGCAGAGGTTGTCCGCCACCAGTCGCGCCTTTCCGTCGATGATGCGGATGGCGCCCTCCGCGCAGGAGGGGACACAGGCGCCGCAGCCGTTGCACTTTTCTTCGTCAATCCGCACGATTTTCCGCACTGACATGGGGGCCTCCTCTGCGTCACACGGCCCGGGCCGGTTGGCCGGTCATGTCTTCGATGTCCTGCACCACATCGCCGATGAGGCGGATGTCAAAATTGTCCACCAGCACCTTTGTCACCCCCGGCGACAGGAAGGCGGGCAGGGTGGGGCCGAGCCGGATGCCCTTCACGCCCAGGTGCAGCAGAGCCAGCAGCACGGTCACCGCCTTCTGTTCGTACCAGGCGATGTCGAAGCGGATGGGCAGCTGGTTGATGTCGTCGAGCCCGAAGACTTCTTTCAGCTTGAGGGCGATGAGGGCCAGGGAGTAGCTGTCGTTGCACTGGCCCGCGTCCAGTACCCGCGGAATGCCGGCGATATCCCCGAGAGGAAGTTTGTTGTAGCGGAACTTTGCACAGCCCGCCGTGAGGATGACCGTGTTGTCCGGCAGGCGCCTGGCCACGTTTGTGAAATACTCCCGCTCTTTCTGGCGGCCGTCGCAGCCGCCCATGACGATGAACCGGGAAATGGCGCCGGATTTCACCGCGTCGACGACCTTGTCCGCCAGCGCCAGCACCTGGGCGTGGGCAAATCCGCCGACGATGGTGCCGCTTTCCAGCTCCGTGGGCGGGTTGCAGCCCTTCGCCAGGGCGATGAGGGGACCGAAGTTCTTGCGTCCCGCGGCGTCGGCGCTGATGTGCACCGCTCCGGGATATCCCGCCACGCCGGTGGTGAAGAAGCGGTGCAGGTAATCTTTTGACGGCGGCACGATGCAGTTGGTCGTCATCAGGATGGGACCGTTGAACGCGGCAAATTCTTTTTTCTGCTCGTACCAGGCGCCGCCGTAGTTGCCGGCCAGGTGGGTGTATTTTGAGAAGGCCGGGTAGTAGTGGGCGGGAAGCATTTCGCCGTGGGTGTACACATCCACGCCACTGCCCGCGGTCTGCTCGAGGAGTTGTTCGAGATCCTTCAGGTCGTGGCCGGAAATCAGAATGCCCGGATGGTTGCGCACGCCGAGCTGGACCGTGGTGATCTGCGGATGTCCGTAAGTCTCCGTGTGGGCCGCGTCCAGCATGGCCATGGCGGTGACGGCGGTGCTGCCGGCCTGCATCACCATGCCGATCAGCTCGTTGACGGAGAGTTCGTCGGTGGTGGCGGCCAGGGCGTCCTGAAGGAAGCTGTCCACGGCGGGGTCGGTTTTTTTCAGCATCCGCGCGTGGTGGGAATAGGCCGCGATGCCCTTGATGCCGTAGATGAGCAGCTCCCGCAAAGAGCGGATATCCGGGTCCGGCTGTGAAAGAACGCCCCACGCGGCGCCATGGCGGGCAAAATCCGTCGGGTCGTCGGTCCACAGGGCGCTGTCGTGGCGGATGTCGGACACATCGATCCCGGCGGCGGCCAGTCTGTCTCGGAGTCCGTCCCTGGCGTCGAGGACCCGCGTAATCCATGTGGCAATGCCGGGTGCGTCAAAATTGACGTTCGTGACGGTGACGAACAGCGCATCGGTCACGAGGGGACCGCAGTCGTCGGCCATGCCGGCGGACCGGGCCCGGCGCGCATACAGGGACAATCCCTTCAGGGCGTGAATCAGGGCGTCCTGCAGGCTGGCGGTTTCTTCGTCCTTGCCGCAGACCCCTTTCTTGACACAGCCTTCATTCTTCAACGCTTCCTGACATTGGTAACAGAACATGCTCATTTCCTTCACCGTGATCCTTTCTGCCGATCGACAGGCAGATATTGTAGAAAATTGGTACTGATTTACCTGTTTAATCCGTCCTGTCAACCGTCAAGGGCTTCGAGGTGGTGTTTTTCAGCGGTGGATGAGTTTGTCGAGGGTGGAGGCCAGGAACTGGGTGGAGACCTTCTGCTGGATGTCGTCCACCAGGGAACCGAACACGCACTCTTTGTAGGAACAGGCCTTTTTTCCGAGGACGCAGCGGTGGTGGGCGGCGATTTCGCCGTCGATGGCTTCGTAGATTTCGTGCAGGTTGATGCGGTCCGGATCTCTGGCGAGCACGAATCCGCCCCGGGGACCGCGGATGGATTTCACCAGGCCGGCCCGGGTGAGGCGCTGCAGCACCTTGGAGAGGTGATTCGCCGAGACTTTGAACGCCTCGGCCGCTTCGGCGGTGGCCACGGGTTTTCCCTGCCCGTGGCGTTCGGCCATGTAGACCAGCGCGTGGATGCCCAGATTGGCGGCGTCGGAGATTTTAAGAAACAAAGGTGCCTCCATTAAAGAGGCATTAAAGTACCACATAGATTGGTTTTGTATATGGTTTTCTCAGCGTGGGATGGGGATACACCCGGGAGAAAGGGGCTGTCTCCCGGCACTTCGAGCAGGTATAAGGCAGCGATGGATAAAAATGAATACCGCTTTTCAACGGCACTGATGGATCTGCTGTGGACAGCACTATGGCTGGGGCTGCTCGATTCGTTCACCGCATTTTTCTGGGATCGGGCCCGGCCGATCTCCGCCGGGCTGTGGTGGTCCGATCTGCCACTGGTCCTTTTGCCCGGCACCGCCATCGGCGCGTTGACCGCCCTGCTGCTGATGACCGTTCCGCTTGTGGCCGCGCTTGTCCTCCGCCGGGTTTCCCGACGCAGAAAGGAGGGCCGCCTGTACCGCCACATCCCACGACTCCTCCATCCGGCAATGGCCGTTCTGCTGTACGCGGGGGCCAAGCTGATCCTGTTCAAATCCGTCGACTGGGCCCTGCCGGCCGTGCCCCTCGCCCTGGTTGCGCTGGTGGCCGCCCTGCTGCTGGTGCCCAGGATTCCGCAGATCCTCGAAGGTGCGGGGATGTTCCTGCTGTCCCTCCTGGCGGCGGCCGCCCTCAGCCATGCTTCGGGGCGGGGCCTGTTTGCGCGGGTTCCTCTGAGCGATGCGCTGTTCATCGGACTGACAGCGTCTGCCGTGCCGGTGTTTCTGTGGGGTCTCCGGTTTTTTCGCCATCCATCGCTGAAGGTGCGGATCGCCGGCATCGGCGCGGCGGTTCTCCTGTCTGCGGGGGCGCTGTTTTTCGCGGCGCCGCGGAACAGCGGCGACGGGCAGTCCGGGACGTCACGGCCGGATGTGCTCCTGCTGGTGGTGGACACCCTGCGCTCGGATCGGGTGTGGGGAGAGACCGCCCGGATGCCCCGCACGGCGGCCCTGGCCCGGACGGGCATCACCTTCCGCAACGCCCGCACGCCGTTTCCCAAGACCCATCCCTCTGTCGCCGCTTTTTTAACGGGCCGCTATCCCTGGACCATCGAGGTGGAAAACATGTACCGGCCCGTGGACTGGAAATGGCACACCATCGCCGAGGCGTTTGCCGACGGGGGCTACGATACGGCCGCCTTCGTGCACAATCCGTGGATCGACAACGGCATGGGCCACGAGCAGGGATTTGATGAATACGTTGATGCGCACCTCATCGAAAGCGTCTGGCCGCGCCTGCACCGCCTGCTGCCGGTCTACGCGTTTGATTCCCTGCTGGGTCGCAAGACAAAGGGCGATCGCCACAACATGGACGGCGCGACAGCGGTGGCGCAGATCGTTGCGCGATTCGAGCGGCGGACGGACCATCCGCTGTTCACCTGGGTGCAGCTGTTCGATCCCCACTGGCCCTATGAGCCGCCCCGGTCGGTTCCCGGTGTGACAAGGGAACAGCGCCGGCTGGCAGCGGTGGTCAACCATCCGGGCATCCGGAAAATCCCGCGGCCGAAGATGATTTTCCACCTGCCGCAGACCGGTATCACGCCGGCGGAGGTGGAAGCGGCCCGGGCCATGTACGATGCGGAATGCCGCTACACGGACGGCCACGTGGACCGCATTGTGCGCGCCTTCCGGGAACGGGCGAAAACGAGAGGCAAAGAAGGGATCATCCTGTTCGTTTCCGACCACGGGGAGAGTCTCGGCGAACACGGGTACTATTTTCATCACGGCGACAACACGTGGGAAGAAACGCTGCACGTGCCCCTCATCGTGTCCTGGCCCGGTCGGATTCCCGAAGGAGTGGTCAGCGATGCCAGCGTGTCCACCCTCGATATCTATCCGACCCTGGCGGCCCTGGCCGGTGTGCGGGCGCCCGCCGATCTGCCCGGGCATCACCTGCCCGGCATCGATCAGGTGAAGGAACCGACGGGGCGCGCCATCGCCTTTGAATCGGACATGCCGCCGCCCTCGAAGCGGCGACGAGGTCCCCGGCTGCTGCTGCCCCTCCTGTCCAGGAAGGACCGCAAGGAGCCCCGGTGGCGCGGGGTGCTGGTGGACGATATCAAGTTGAGCGCCCAGCCCGATCGACGGCGTCCCCGGATCGACGTGTTTGACATGAAGAGCGATCCCCGCGAACAGGTGAATCTCTATCCCGGCGTGGACGTGGCGCCCCTCGTGCAGCAGCTCGAAGCCGAAGGATTGTCCATGGAGGACCGGAAGGACCGCCGGCGGGACAAACCCGTGCGGCTCAGCGACGAAGAACAGGAACGGTTGAAGGAACTGGGATACATCCAGTAGCCGGCCGGGCCGTCCCCACAGAATCACGAAGAGCTATTCGAAGATCGTCCGCACGGGGCGGAAGCCGGCGTAGGCATCACGTGTGCCAGGGAACATGCCCATGGCAGCGGCAGGGCGAACAAGGCAACCTGCATTGCTGTAGTGAAATCCCTTCAATTGCGTCAGAGCTCCTTCTGACCGACCTGTCGGGTCAATCAGCGGAATGTCTGGCGTTTCCTGATCCAACGTGCCACCAGAATACTGGTCAATCCATTCCTCCACATTCCCGAGCGTGTCATACAGTCCCCATGGATTCGGCAGTTTCTGTGCGACGTCATGGGCTTCCTCTCCGGAGTTGAAGCAGTACCAGGCGATGTCGTTCAGAGATGGCTGATCGTGGCATGCGCTGATATCTTCCGAGAAGACATCCCCGCCGTAGGTGTGCGTGTCGGTAATACCGGCCTTGGCGGCATACTCCCATTCTGCCGCTGTAGGCAGGCGATATCCGGGACAGGAATAGCGATCCGGGTATTTGCGAAGTCCGGTATTTCCGCACTGAAAAATATTGCCGGAACCGCATCCGGGGATGGGCGTGCCTTCGTCGTTGAAACAGCCAGTGCCGAATTCACCGATACAGCGATCAAAATCGTAGCAGGCATCCAATCCTTCCATTGCAGAGAGCTTGTTGCACCACACGAGGGCTTCAAAAAAGTTGATCATGGTTACGGGCTTGGCCGGGCCGGGCGTCCAGGATTGATTGACCAGTTCCATTGCCTCCCAATGAGCCTGGGTGATCTCGGTAGATGCAATGAAGAACGGACGGGTCAAGGTCACGGATACTTCTTTTTCTGCCGGTGCAGAACATGGGGTGTCGATCGGTGAACCATAGGTGAAGCTGCCGGCTTCGATGCGGACCCACGTGATATTCGGTGTCGTTTCATTCCCGGTGAGTTCATCCGCATCGGGCAACTCGCTTTCTGAATCGACATCGGAATCGGTATTCGTGTCGGCATCCGTGTCGGCATCCGTGTCGGCATCAGCAGAAGCAGACGACGTGTCGGTGGAATCCTCGCTGTCGTCGGACGATTCGATCACCGACGACGTGTCCGTATTCTGATTGACGGCAGCATTCTTTCCGCAACCGCAGAAGACGATCACGATCAATCCCATCCCCATGACAACAATGCATTTCATGACAAGTAGAATACCACAGAAGGATGAACCATTCGAAGAACGTCTGGAACCCCGGTTTGTCGCGGCCGTGCACCCCACCCGGGGAAGCGGAAATCATTCATAAATTTGAAAAAGTGAAGGGGCCGGAATTTTTTTGGCACAATTTGACCCCCAGCGGCCGAAAGAGGGGTGACGGTCGGCCATTTCCCCCGACTGTCCGGAGGGGTCATGACAAAAATGAAGCGACAGACATCCGCGAACTCATCGCGTGTCCCGGGAGCGGCCTCGAACGCTATTCGCCGCGCCTGTCGTACCTGCTGGTGGACGTGAACGCGCCGCCGCAGAGCGTGGAACGAAGCGAGCTGTTGTCGGCGATTTCTGCGCTGGAAAACAGCAAAGATCCCGCCCATACTGGAGAGGTGGTGGCGGCGCTGGCGCAGTGGCTGAAGAAGGGCGTGAGGAAGGGCGTGAGGAAGGCATCTCTCTTGGTGTGAATCAGAACAGGCTTCAGATTGCCGCGTCGTTGAAAGCCCGGGGAATGGACCTCGCGGACATCTCCGACATCACCGGCCTGTCCATCGAAGACATCGAACGCCTCTGACGCGTGCTCTGGAGGACAGATTCGTGCCCGGCGTCACATGCGCAGGAAGCGGGCAGCTCCGGCGTCAACGAGGGCTTTGTTGACGTACACGCCGTCGGCGATGAGATCGGCCACATAGCGTCCGTAGCGATCATGGCTGTAGGTGATCACGGTCACGGATTTCCGGTTCTTCAGCAGGCGTGTCAGCGCGCGGTGGGCCTTCTTTCCGGCGTCGGTGCCCCGTTCTGCCGCGTCCACCCCGCGCAGCCGCATCTTCTCGTCGATGAACGTGTCGAACCCGAGAGACAGACGCATCGTCACCGTGTCGCCGTCGATGATTTCCCCCGTACAGCCCGACCAGCAGTAGCGCGCACCTCGCTCGCAATCGACGCGGGCGAATTTTTCGCCGCGCAGGGTGAGGTACTCGCCGTCTCTGAGATGGCGCAGACCCCGGATGGGAATGTCCCGCAGGATCCCGAACCCGAGATCGAGGAGCGGGCGGCCCGAGGCGGGATCGATGTGCACTTTGAAGACGCCCGGTGAGGAGGGGCGGGGCGTGAAGGCGAAAGGGGCGGAGGGCAGGCTTGTGGCGATGAGGTCTTCGAGCTGCGTCCGGCTCAGCTTTTCGGCAATGATGCGTTTTTCGAGGGCTTCGCGGGTGGCGGGGTCTTCGATCGCCAGCAGTTCGCGGTAATGGCTCCAGAGGATACCGGCCTGGAGTTGGGACTGCTGGTACACGATGGCGAACCGCCGGATGTACTGCACCTTGCGCAGGCTGAAGTCACCTCCGTAGTGTGCGCTCAGATCCCGGCTCAGCTGCCGCAGTATCCGTTTGCCGTAGTCGCCGCGATCCTTTCCGTTCTGTACCACGTCGACGATGCGTCGACCCATGCGCCAGAAAAGGGCAGTGCGTTCCTGATCCGCCCTGTTGCGGCTCGACCCCCGGGGCGCCATCTGATCGCACAGGGCCTGCAGATCGGCGAGCAACAGCGCATATTCATCGGACATTGTTCACCCCCTTTGAAAAACTGGACGCAGCCGGCGTCGTCGGTTACTGTCATCGTCGCCTGCCTGCCATACCCTCTGACCGACGTTGATGGAAACAAAGATTGCGCACCCGGGTGCGCAATTGACGGCGCTTGTTGGCATGTGTGGCAAACATGTCAAAGGGTCTTCGCCGCAGCGCTGTGGTTGATTCTTGTGGAAAGGAGTGGAAGAGAAAGGAAAGGGAAGGGCGAAGGTCGGTCGGTTCAGTTCAGGGCGTCCGTATCCCAGTAGTAGTCGTCCGTATCCGAGTAGTAGTCGTCCGTGTCCGGGTTGAGCTCCTGGCAGGCAGCCACGAGGAGGTATTCGTCCATGCAGGCCATGACGGACGCTTCTTCGTCACAACCCACGTCCGGCAGTGCGTCGTAGATGCAGGTGGCAACAACGATTGTTTCTTCGAAGCAGGGGTCGGTGGTGTCCAGGGTTTCCGCAGCCAGCTCCGTCTGGCACCAGGGAATGCATTCCGCCAGGGGCATCGGATCCATGGCGGCGTCGGTTTCCGTGTCACCTGCGTCGACATCATTGAACAGTTCCGGGCACTCGGGCCAGGCGGTACAGGCCGCCGTGCAGAAGTCCGTCAGGTCCGCGTCGGCATCGCTGTCGGCATCGCTGTCGGCATCACTGTCGCTGTCGGCATC
>JAKQNG010000200.1 GCA_029565915.1 Deltaproteobacteria bacterium | reverse complement strand
GATCCGTTTACCGGCCAGGTGGACGAAATCCGGGGAAGGGACAACGCCTTCTACTTGGCGGTCGACGAGCGCACCAGGGGGTTCTACATCCTGCCTCTGGAAACCATCGAGCACCTGCCACTGGCCATGAACATCGGCGTCATCGTCCACGAATACGCCCACGCGGTATTCCAGCACCTGGTCTACGACCGGATGGCGGACGGCGGCGCGGGCCTCAATTCCACTGCCTATAATTATATATATTCATTAAACGAGGGTGTGGCGGACATCATGGCTGTCATGCATACCGGGGACCCGGACTTCATGACCCATTCGTTGGACGATTCATGGGCCGCCAGGGATGCATCAGCGCTGATTCTGTACCGGCCGTCATATGACACGAATGCGATGACCTACGTGGACCTGTCATTTGATCCCTACGAAATCGGCGCCTTCATTTCGGCCGCGGTATACGAGGCCACCCGGCGGATGGACGGATTGTCGCCCCTGGAAGCCGGCATTCCCGGGGAAACACTCCGCACGGATGTCGCCGCGTCCGTTCTGGACGCACTCCGGGCCACCGGCGGTGAGGATCTGTCGGATTTCACGCCCGCACTGTTTTTTGATCGGCTCATCAGCCGACTGGACCCGGACCGGGCAGCGCATCTCTGCAGCGTACTCCGGGCCCGCTACGCCATCCACTACGGCGATCTGGCAGGTTGTCTGTAATGTTCAAAGGTCTGTTTTTATTCGTTTTTTTGTCATTTTTGACCTTTCGTGCAGGCGACGTCCAGGCGGGCGCACCAGAACAACGGCAAACGCTGTCCCTGCTGGGCGGCGTCCGCATGGGCGCATCCTTTCAGGAGCAGTCCTGGAATTACCGGGAATACGCGCCCGGGTTTGTGGTCGGGCCCCATCTGGCGTTCCATTTTGTGCACACGCGCCATGTCCGGCTGGGGGTGGACGGCGGATATCTGTTTTTTGCCCGGGATATCGACGCCGGAACGGACATGCTGCGCATGGAAACCCGCTACCATCGCTTCGATCTGAACGCAGTTGCGACAGTTGAATTCAGGGCGTTTGCCGCCGGGATATCTGCTGGAACGGGGATTATGCTGTTTTCAACAGATACCCGGTACGAGGAAGAAGACCGGGTGGAGCTGCGGGAACACACCGGTGTGCAGGCGGGATTCCTGGGCGGACTCAGTCTGGGTGCGGAAGTTGGACGCCACTGGTGGAAACTGAACAGGTCCGTGTATCTGATGGCCCGTTCGGACTGGCTGCGACGGGGCGGAAGGGATGAATTCACATTGTGTTTTCTGGCATCCATTGAGATCACTTCAAAGAAAAAAACACAGAAATGACAAATAGTTATTCAGTCTCTGTGAAAGAACTAACTCACCTTTTTAATCCACTCGTCAAGTTGACATAATATATCTTCTGCGACAAACATGCCCGTCGTTTCCGTCCACCCGACGTTCAGTATTTCAGAAGGATTCCACTTGCAGAATGTTCAGTGGTCGCCTATCCTCGATTCATCTTGTCAACCCTGTCGAAAGGTTTGAACCATGCCGAGAATGGGAAGTGCAAAAAATCAGAAGTGCATCAAGTGCGGGGAAATCGCGGAAGTCAAGTATCGCAATGACTGGTTCTGCGGGCCCTGCCTGAATCCGGAGCCCACCATCGACTATCTGCGGGAGGAACGGGAACGGGTGAATGGCCAGTGGGGAGGCATCCGCGTGGAGATGTGGGACCGGATGTAGGAATCCGGCCGTTTTTTTGACCCGGACCGCCCGCCTCTGTAACGTCCCTTGTCAAGACTTCAGGGAGTTACATCATGTCAAAGAAATCCCCAGGCGCCGGTGCCACCCGTGACGACATCGAAATTTCCCAGCAGAATGCGGAGGCGGATATTCCCTCCCGGGGCCACGAAATCCTCGGGCTGATCTGCGGATTGATCGGCCTCGTCACCCTGCTGGCGATGGTTTCCTACGACGGGCTGGACACGACGAGGGCCCCGGTTCGGGATGAGAACATCATCGGGCCCGCGGGCATGTGGACCGCGTTCGTCCTGTTTTCATCCGTCGGCGCTGCTGCCTGGATGCTGAATCTGGCATTCTTCGTCCACGCGGGCGCCCTGTTTTCGGGACGTGCCCGGAAGGTCACGGTCCGCAGCGCGGCGGGCATTGCCGTTATCGTCCTGCTCGGCGCAGTGGCGCTCCATACCCTTCTGCGGGGCGAGCTGCTGGCGAGCGGCCACCCGGCCGGTGGATTCATCGGTTCCGTGCTGGGCGAACTGTCCATTTCGGTGGTCTCCACCACAGGCACCTGTATCATTGCCTTCGGCGGCATCCTGCTCACCCTCCTCGTCGTCACGGATGTGTCCCTTTTCCTGGTCGGACGCAGCATCGGCAGCCTGCTGGCCATGGCGTTCCGGCATATTTTTCATTTTGCGGCCCGGGTCATTCGCGCGTTTGTCACGGAGTTGCCGGCGGACGACCCGGAACCAGTGGATGCGCCCGCAGTCGAACCGGTCATCCGGAAGAAGCCCCGCCGGGCAGCTGATGTCGAAGAAGACGACGCAGCATCCGTTTCCGGGGAATCCGAGCCGAAGATCGTCACCAGCACGCCGAAGAAACAGAAGAAGTCCGTGGTGGCCCCCGTGCCGGCGCCGGAAGACGCACCGGGCGAATTCGTCCTGCCGTCCCTTTCGCTGCTGGTGGATCCGGGACCTTCCAGTTCTCGCGTGGATGAGAAGCTGCTGCGCAGAAGCGCCGAGCGCCTGGTGGAAGTACTCGCCCAGTTCAAGGTAATGGGCGAAGTGACCGAGATTCACCCCGGCCCGGTGGTGACCATGTTCGAGTTCCAGCCCCGCTCCGGGACCCGGCTGAATTCGATTTCAGGACTGGCCAACGAGCTGGCCATGGCCCTGGAAGCCCAGAAGGTACGCATCGTCGCCCCGATTCCCGGAAAGAACGCGGTGGGTTTCGAGCTGCCCAACAAGGAGCGGGAAACTGTCCGTTTGCGGGAAATCCTGGAGGATGATTCGTGGCAGCGGGCGAAAGGCGCCCTGCCCATGGCCCTTGGAAAGGACATTTCGGGTCTGCCCTACACGGTCGATCTGGCGAAAATGCCCCACCTGCTCATGGCCGGCACCACGGGTTCGGGAAAATCCGTGGCCGTCAATACCATGCTGCTGTCGTTCCTGTTCCGGTACCGTCCCGAAGACCTCCGCCTGCTGCTCATCGATCCCAAAATGATCGAATTCCAGCCCTACAACCACATTCCCCACCTGCTGCTGCCGGTAGTGACGGACATGTCCCTGGCAAACCTGGCCCTGAAATGGGCCGTCGACGAGATGGAACGGCGCTACCAGCTCTTTGCGGACATGGGCGGGGCCACCAAGAACCTCGAATCCTACAACGCGAAGGTCGAAAAAATCCTGGCGGACGTGGCCCGTCGCGAAGCCCATCCGAATCCGGCCTGCACCGCCGTGACCGCCAGCGGCGACGTGGTCGAATTCGGCGAATTCGAACGGATGATTCCCGACAAGCTCCCCGACAAGCTGCCGCTCATTGTCATCTGCATCGACGAATTCGCCGACCTGATGATGGTGGCGGCCAAGGAAGTGGAAAGCTCCGTCGCCCGACTGGCCCAGAAGGCCCGGGCCGCCGGCATCCACCTGACCATGGCCACCCAGCGGCCGTCCACGGATGTGGTGACGGGCCTCATCAAGTCGAACTTCCCCACCCGCCTCTCCTGCAAGGTGCCCTCCGCCATCGATTCGCGCACCATCCTCAACACGGACGGTGCCGAAAGCCTTCTGGGCAACGGCGACATGCTGATCATTCCCCCGGGACGGGCCGATGCCATCCGGGTGCAGGGCGCATTTGTCAGCGAAGAAGAAGTTTCCGCGGTCACCGAACACCTGCGTGCTCAGCGCCGCCCCCGGTACGACGAGGAAATCCTGAAACCCCGTGGGGAAGACGGCGACGGCGGCGAAGACGGCGAAATGGAAAAGGACGAGATGTACGACCGGGCCGTGGCCATTGTCGCCGAGGCCCAGGTGTGCTCCATCTCCCTTCTGCAGCGCAAGCTCAGCATCGGATACAACCGATCGGCAAAAATCGTTGAAATGATGGAAAAAGAGGGCGTCGTGGGTCCGTCGAAAGGGGCGGCCAGCAAGCGGGACGTGCTCATCTCTCCGCAGTGATTCCAACGGTTTCCGCCTTTCTCCCCGTCGTTGCTTTTTTGGCTGACTCCCCTCCGGTAAGTGTTATCCTGACGGCGAACCCGTCATCAAAGGAATACACCGTGACAGACAGAACCGATCAGGCCACCACCATCCAGAGGGACAGGGACGGCGGCGTCATCCTGGTCATCGACGATGATGCCGTCATCCGCAAGGTGCTGGGCGGCGCCGTCGAAGACCTGGGCTACGGCGTATTGTCCGCGGAAAACGGCGATCGCGGAATGGAGCTGTACACGGCACACCGCCCCGACCTGGTGTTTCTCGACCTGAAGATGCCCGGTCGGCACGGCATCGATGTGCTCAAACAGATCCGCGAAACCGACCATGACACCCCGGTTATCGTTATTTCGGGTCAGGGAACCACCGACGACGTGGTGGCCGCCCTGAAATTCGGCGCCTGGGATTTTCTTTTAAAGCCCTTTGATTTCGGCATTCTGGGACACGAGATCTCCCGCTGTTTCGAAAAGGGCCGCCTCATCCGCGAAAACCGGCAGCGGATGGCCCAGCTGACCGAGGCCAACGACCGCCTGCGCAAGGCCATCGAGGATGCTAACGGCGCCCGCAAGTCCGCCGAAAAGGCAAACCAGACCAAAAATGACTTTGTCGCCAGGATGAGCAACGAGCTGCGGATTCCCGCCATGGGCATCGAGTCGATGGTCGACATCCTGATCGACACCGGCCTCACCCGGGAGCAGCTGTACATCGCCAAGGTCATTCAGTCGAGCATCGCCTCCGTGAACGAATCCCTGGGCACGCTGCTCGATTTTTCCCGGATGGATTCACGGCGGTTCACCCTCGAAAAGGTCAATTTCAGCCTCGAAACCCTCATCGGTGACGTTCTGGCTCGCATCCACCGCCACGCCACCGGCGACAGTGTGAACTTTTCATATGCCATCCATCCGGACGTGCCCGGTTATCTGGTGGGGGATCCCTGGCGAGTGGGCCAGCTCCTCTCCATCTTTCTCGAAAATGCGTTCCGCTGCACCGAGCAGGGAGAGGTGCGGATTTCCATTTCCCGCGAGTCCCTGGACGACAGCGCGGCGACCCTGCGGTTCGACGTCGCCGACGCGGGAACCGGTGTCAACCAGGAAGCCCTGTCGAGCCTCTTCGATGCATTCCGGCGAACCGGTGACCAGTCTGCCGGCGTCAGCAGCGCCGGCCTGGGATTGCTCCTCGCCCGCCGTCTGGCGTCTCTCATGGACGGGCGGATCGGCGTGCACAGCGATGTCGGAAAAGGCTCCGTGTTCTGGTTTACGGTCAAGCTCGGTGTGCAGCACGACAACCCGAGGGACGACACGGACATCGGGAGGGAATTCCGCACCCCGGAAGCCATGGCGCCGCGGAACCTGAATGTCCTGGTGGCGGACGGCAACGAAGACATGCAGGTCATCACCGGCGCATTCCTGAAGCGCATCGGCTGCGGCTTCTCGACCGCGCGCAACAGCACCGAAATGCTCGAAAAGCTCGAAGAGGTTGACTTCGACCTGCTCCTGCTGGACATGGGGCTCGAAGAAATGAACGGTTACGAAGTGGCCGGTGTGATCCGCAGCGCCATTTCGGCGGTGAAGAACCATGCCATTCCCATCATCGGCATGTCTGACGAAAACCAGACGGAAGTGAAAACCCGCTGCCGCCAGATCGGCATCTGCCAGACCATGCCCCGGCCGTTTACCTTTCAGCAGCTGATTTCGGCCATGGAAGCCCTGCCCCTGAAAAACCACCCCCGCTGAGCATTTTCCAAATCCGGGTCAGAAGAACTGTCCGCGGAGCGTGCCGCGGCCGATGACATGATCGCGGATGGCGCGGAGGAATTCTGCTTCGTCGACGGCACTGTCGAGCCCTTCGATAGTATTGTCGTCCAGTGCCCAGACGGTAAATGCATAGGTGTGCACTTCTCCGCTCGGCGGGCAGAGCGGTTGATATCCGATCATCCCCGACGAATTGACGCCCTGGCGCAGGGATCCCGGCGCGTGGATGCCCGCCGGAACGTTTGCCGCCACATACCCGCTGGTGGAAATACCCCAGAGCAGCCACAATACCGTTCCTTCTCCGTCGGTCTCGTTGTGGATCCGCAGCGCGAGCTGACGGGTGTCATCGGGAATTTCCGTAATCTGCAGGACCGGGGATTCCCCGGCGCCGTAGCAGGTGTGCCGCGTCGGAATCACCCCGCCGTCTTCAAATGCCAGGGACGTGACCGTCAACGCGGAAGGAGCGGATGTGTTGTCACAGGCACTCATCCAGCAGGTCCACAACAACAGGGAAAGCATCCAATATGTGGGTTTTTCAGACCGGTTTTTCTGGTACATTGTCATGGTGCCCGCTTACTGTCTTACACACTTTTACCGATCTTGAAAACAGCGGCTTCCCCAGGAGACGGAAGCACTTCAGGAGAACGACGTGTCCCTCCGCATCGCATACATCTCGGACGAACGGTTTCCCTCGATTCACACCGACACCCAGCAGGTGGTCAAGACCATCGACGCTCTGGGTCGCTCCGGCGTCCACGTGGACCTCATCCAGCCGCGGATGATGCGCCACCTGACCGCCTCACGGGATGAGGTCAAGCGGCAGATCTGCGAATTCTACAACGTGGAGGGACATTTTCATCTGCGGGATCTGCTGTTGTGGCCGGCATCAGACATGCGAATTGAAAAATTCTTTCACGGTCTTGCTGCCCCTCTCAAGGGCCTGTCCGGCAACTACGATGTGTTCTACACGCGCAACGTCCTTCCCCTCGCCATGGCCACCTTCCTGCGCCTGCCGGTGCTCTTTGAAACCTACCGCGCCCTGCCCCACACGGATCCCGCCGCCTGGCGCGTGGTGAAGCGGATGGCTGCCGCCCGGTCCTTCGTGGGCATTTCGACCCATTCCGCCTACTCAAGGGGTGTGATGATGGACGCGGGCATCCCGGCGGACCGGATTGAGGCCATTCCCAACGGCTTCGACCCCGGGGATTTTGCGGATCTGCCCGATCAGGTGGAGGCCCGGCGCCTGCTGAACCTTTCCGGTGCTGATCGCATTGCCGTTTACACCGGCCATATCCGAAGGGACAAGGGCGTGCATTCCCTCCTCGACATGGCCGAAGAATATCCCGACATGCTCATGCTCATCGTCGGCGGCAATCCAAAGGAAACGGCCGCGCTGCAGGCCACTGTGGATGATCGACGGCTGCGAAACGTGCGTCTGACGGGCCAGGTGCCCATTTCAAAGGTGCCCCTGTACCTCGCCGCCGCGGATGTGCTCGTCCTGCCGCCGAGTGCCCTTCCCCTGACCCAC
>JAKQNG010000178.1 GCA_029565915.1 Deltaproteobacteria bacterium | reverse complement strand
TGGACGAGGGGCTCCCAGAACAGGTGGTCCCCGTTCCAGTCCAGAGCCACGGAATCTGCGCCGGGCGCCCATTCAACAAAGCGCAGGGCAAAGCTCACGTGGTATCGCAGGTCTTCCAGCGTGTGTTCGATGAAGCGGCGGATGCCCGGTGGTCCCACGATGGTCAGCGGCGACGGGTCGTCGCACTGGGAGCGGAACATGAGCACACCGGGCAGGCCGAGCACGTGGTCCGCGTGCAGGTGGGAGATGGCGACGATCTCCAGGGTCCGGATGCCGAGGCCGCCTTTTTTAAGGGCGAGCTGGATGCCTTCCCCGGCGTCGAACATGACCATCCGGCCGTCGGTCCGGAGGAGCATTGAGGTGGTCAGTCTCGCCGGCATGGGCATCATGCCGCCGGCGCCGAGGACGGTGCAATCCATGGGCGCAGACATGACACATTCCCATTGGCAAACCAAGCGCTTTGTGGGACAGGATGACCAAATCGTGACAGGGGTGTGCTAAGGTGATTCTGCTTTCAATTTGTTATGTTTAAATATTGAATAATTTCAACACGATAAGAAATGAATTCTGAAGTAACAGATAAAGATGGTTCCGCGGTGTTCATTGCGTCCGCGCCGCTGCTGGTTGTCATCGGCGCCTACGGCAGCGGCAAGACCGAAATCTGTGTCCATCTGGCCATCTCCCTGGCGCGGGCCGGCCACCTTGTCAACCTGGCCGATCTCGATATCGCGAACCCCTATTTCCGCAGTCGGGAAGCCCAGGATCTGCTGCGCCGTGCCGGGGTGAACCCGGTGTTTCCCGGCGGGGAGGAACAGTTTTCCGATCTGCCCCTGCTGGTGCCCGCGATCCGGGGCCTGATGCTCCCGGGACGCCCGGATTTCACCATTTTCGACGTGGGCGGAGACGACACCGGGGCGAAGGTCCTCTCGTCCCTCCGCGATGCCTTCGACGGCCTGTCCGTTTCTGTGCTGCAGGTGCTGAACGGCCGCCGTCCCTTCACCGACACCGTGGAGGGCTGTCTGGAGATGACTGCCCGGCTCGAAGCAACCTCCCGGTTGAAGGTCGATGGCTACATCGTCAACACCCACCTGATGCAGTACACCGATGAGGCCGTCATCCGGGACGGCATTGCGCTGGTGGAACGGGTTTCCGCTGTCAACGGAATTCCCATCAGACTCATTTCCATGATGGAGGGAGTTGTGGAACTTGACAAACCGACGGCCGATATCAAGTATCCCGTCGTGACTCTCCATCGCCGCATGTTGCCGCCCTGGCTGAAACGTTCGTCGGACGCCGCCTGGCCTGTTGTCCGGAAAGGGGGACGCTGATGCCCGCAATCCGGGTGGCCGGTGACAAGTGCAAGGGTTGCGAGCTCTGCTGCGTGGCCTGTCCCCAGAAGATCATTGCGCTGTCGGACGAAATCAACACCCAGGGCTTCCGGTATGCGCGGGTGGTGGATGCGCCGCGCTGCATCGGCTGCGGGCTGTGCGCCATTTCCTGTCCGGATCTGGCCATTGAAGTGTACGCGGAGGGCACCGTGTATCAGTTCTATTCATATCATTAATGAGGAATCGGGGCGGATGACCAGAGTATTGATGAAGGGAAACGAAGCCATCGCGGAAGCGGCCATCCGGGCCGGATGTCTGCATTTTTTCGGCTACCCCATCACGCCGCAGAACGAGATTCCTGAATATTTTTCGAGACGTCTGCCCCAGGTGGGCGGCGAGTACGTCCAGACCGAAAGCGAAGTGGCCACGAGCAATATGATCTTCGGCGCGGCGGGGGTGGGCGTGCGGGTCATGACCTCGTCGTCATCTCCGGGCATCAGCCTCATGTCGGAGGGGATTTCCTATCTGGCGGGGGCCGACCTGCCGGTGGTGATTGTCAACATGATGCGCGCGGGACCCGGCCTCGCCGGCATTCTGCCGTCCCAGAGCGATTATGCACACGCCACCCGGGGAACGGCCCACGGCGACTTCGAACTCACCGTCCTGGCGCCGTCATCGGTGCAGGAAGCGGTGGACCTGACCATTCTGTCGTTTCAGATCGCGGAGCGCTACCGGGTGCCCGTGATGCTGCTGGGCGACGGCATGATTGGCCAGATGATGGAACCAGTGGAATTTCCGGAGTTGGAAGTGGGTCCTCCTCTCGCTGCGGACGACTGGGCCCTCACCGGATGTCGCGGCCGGGAGCCTCGACTGGTCAGCTCCCTCTACCTCGATCCGGTAGAACTGAACGACAAGAACTACGAGCGCTATCGCCGGTATGCCCTCATCCGCGACAAGGAAACCCGGTTTGACACCTACAACTGCGACGGGCCGTACGATGTGCTGCTGACCGCCTTCGGCGTCATGGCGCGTGTGTGCATGTCGGCCATCGACGAGCTGGCCAAGGAAGGCATCCGGGTGGGGCTGTTCCGTCCGATTACCCTCAATCCCTTCCCGGAAGACGCCTGCCGCTCCGCCATCGCCCGGGCGAAGCGGGTGCTCGACGTGGAGATGAACATGGGCCAGATGCTGGTGGATATCCGACTGGCCGCCCGGGGCAGCCACGACATCGATTTTATCGGCAAATGCGGCGGCCTCACCCCATCCGTGGAAGATGTCGTTGAACGGGTGCGCGTCCATCTGGCGGCAATCCGCGCAGAGGAACGGTGACATGCAGAAGATCTTCAGCCATCCCTGCTCGATGATCGAAGATCCGTTGCACTACTGCCCGGGCTGCACCCACGGCATCATTCACCGGCTGGTCGCCGAGTCCATTGATGAACTGGGCATCCGGGAGCGGGCGGTGGGGGTGTCGTCGGTGGGCTGCTCCGTATGTACCTACAAGTATTTCCGGTGCGACATGTTCCAGGCATCCCACGGCCGGGCCCCGGCGGTGGCGACCGGCGCCAAACGCTGCCGTCCGGAGTTGATCCTGTTCTGCTACCAGGGGGACGGCGACCTGGCGGCCATCGGCACCTCGGAAATCATCCACGCGGCCAACCGGGGCGAAAAGATTACCTGCATCTTTGCCAACAACGCCGTGTACGGCATGACCGGCGGCCAGATGGCACCCACCACGATTCCCGGTCAGCGGACCTCCACCACTCCCGCGGGACGACGGGTGTCCCAGGATGGGTTTCCGCTGCCCATGGCCGAAATGCTGGCGTCCCTGCGAACGCCGGGTTACGTGGCCCGGGTGTCCATGCATGCGCCGTCCGAAATCATCCGGGCGAAAGAAATTGTCCGTCGGGCGTTTCTCCATCAGGTGGAGGATCGCTGTTTCAGTTTTGTAGAGTGTCTGTCCACATGTCCGACCAACTGGGGGCTCTCGCCGGCCGAATCCCTGAAGTGGATTGAGAGGGAAATGCTGCCCTACTATCCCCTCGGGGAACTGAAGGTGCCCGACGGGAAGACGGGAGATGAAGATGAACACAACTGACGTTCTGTTTGCGGGATTCGGCGGGCACGGCATGCTGCTCGCGGGAAAGCTGCTCGCCCAGGCCGCTGTAAACCGGGGCCTGCAGGTGAGCTGGCTGCCGGCCTATGGGGCCGAGATGCGCGGCGGTACGGCCAACGTGACGGTCTGCATGTCCGGCAGCCGGGTGGCTTCGCCCTATATCGAGCATCCTGCCTCGCTGGTGGTGATGAACACGCCATCCCTGTTGAAGTATGGACCGAAGGTAAAAAAAGGTGGCCTCATCGTCATCAACACTACGCTGGCGAGGGAGCCCTGGACGCGGGAGGACTGTCCGGTCCTGTCCCTGCCGGCCGGCGACATGGCCAGGGAAGTGGGGGCATGGAAATCCACCAACCTGGTGCTCCTCGGCGCCTGGGCCGGTTACACAGGCGTCCTGTCCCGGGATGCCATCGTCGAAACCATCGAAGAACAGTTTTCCATGAAGCACGCGGTCATGAATGCGAATGTGGCGGCGTTCGATACGGGATTCCGGCAGGGCGCAACGGCCCGTCCGGCGCCCGGTATGGCGAACGAGGTCGATTCAAGGACCCTGGACAGAGGCAATGCGCATCTCGACCATCGAACAGCTCGATGAGCAGCGACGGCGCTTTGCCGCGCTGGAGCAGGAGATTCCCTGGCAGGTGAAGGTCTGCAGCGGGTCGGGTTGCATCGCCGCCGGGGCTGCGGCCGTGCACGACGCCTTTGTCAAAGAAATGGCAGCAGCGGGCATTTCAGCGTCGACGTCGTTTGAGCAATGCGGCGGGGGCACTTCGCTGGTGGCGAAGACCGGATGTCAGGGCCTCTGCCAGGCGGGGCCGCTGGTCACCGTGCAGCCCGGTGGCATCGTGTACACCCGCGTGCGGACAAAGGATGTGCCCTTGATTGTGACAGAGACCCTGCAGAAGGGCGTCGTCCTCGAATCGCTCCTGTACCGGAATCCCAACACCGGCGAGCCCTGTCGAACAAGAGAAGATATCCCGTTCTACGTTCACCAGAAATTCGTCGCACTGGAGGGTTGCGGCATCGTGGCGGCGGACAGCCTGGGCCATTATCTGGCCCGGGGAGGGTTCCGGGCCCTGGTTCACGCCCTGGCCATGGACCCCATCGCGATCATCGACGAGGTGGAAAAATCCGGTCTGCGAGGCAAAGGGGGAGGCGGTTTCCCCACGGGGCGTAAGTGGCGCACCTGCGTCAATGCGGACGGCGACGAGCGATTCATCGTATGCAACGGCGACGAAGGCGATCCGGGGGCCTTCATGGATTGCGCGCTGATGGAAGGGGATCCCTTCCGAATCATCGAAGGAATGATGATCGGTGGCAGAGCCATCGGGGCGAAGCGTGGCTTCATCTATGTGCGCCACGAATATCCACGGGCTGTGCAGCGGTTGCAGTCGGCCATCGACCAGTGTGTCGACGCAGGGCTCCTCGGAACCGACATCCTGTGCAGCGGGTTTGATTTTCAGCTTCGCATCGTCCGGGGCGGCGGTGCCTTTGTGTGCGGTGAATCATCCGCCCTGATGCGTTCCATCGAGGGATTTCCCGGCGAACCCCGCTCCAAGTACATCCGTTCCACGGAAAAGGGACTCTTTAATCAGCCCACGGTGCTGAACAACGTGGAAACCTTCGCGTCGATTCCCGCCGTGATCCGGGACGGTGCCTATGCGTTTGCCTCCGTGGGGACCGGTCGTTCCAAGGGCACCAAGGCGTTCTGCCTCGCTGGGCGGGTAAACCACACGGGACTCGTGGAAGTGCCCATGGGCATGACCCTGCGCGAGGTGATCTTCGGCATCGGCGGCGGTGTGCCCAACGGGCGGCGCTTCAAGGCGGTGCAGACGGGGGGTCCTTCCGGCGGATGTCTCGGGGAGGCCCACCTGGATCTGCGCGTGGATTTCGACGAGCTCTCCGCGGCAGGTTCCATGATGGGTTCCGGCGGCATGATCGTGATGGATGACTACTCGTGCATGGTGGATGTCTCCCGGTATTTTTTGAAGTTCCTCATGGGGGAATCCTGCGGCAAGTGTGTCCCCTGCCGGGAAGGACTGTTCCAGCTGTTCGAGATCGTGGACGGCATCGCTCGTGGAAACGGCACCCGCAAGGATCTGGAGCGCATCGAAAAACTGGGTCACGCCATTGCCCTCAGTTCGCTATGCGGGCTCGGCAAATCCGGCCCCAATCCGGTGTTGTCCGCCATCGCCAATTTCCGGGAGGAATTCGAAGCCCACATCGTGGGTCGGAAATGTCCAGCGGGCGTGTGCCGCGAGCTGACCACGTTTCAAATCGATCCACACCGCTGCACGGGCTGCATGAAGTGCCGGCGGGTGTGCCCGGTGAATGCCATTTCCGGCGAAAAGAAAAAACCGCATCACATCGACACGGCCCTGTGCACCCGCTGCGGCGCCTGCCGGCTCGAATGCGATGATGAAGCCATTGCGGTTGTGTAGGAAAATGCCCGTGAAAATTACAATCGACGGTAAAAAGGTGGAAGCGAAGCGCTGGGACACCGTTCTCACCGCAGCCCGGCGTGCGGGCATCGCCATCCCGTCCCTGTGCCAGCTCGATTCCCTCGAAAATGTGGGTGCCTGCCGGCTGTGCATGGTGGAGGTCAATCATCCCCACTGGCGGGGCGCAAAGCTGGTGACCGCATGTGAATACCCGGTAGAGTCGGGCCTGGAGGTGATTACGACCTCCGAAGAGGTGCTCCGCCTGCGTCGCGCCAACCTGGATCTCCTGCTGGCCCGGGCGCCGGAGAGCCGCCGTCTGCAGCAGATGTCGGCGGAGATGGGGCTGGAACAGAGCGGCTACGTACGACCGGACAAAGGAACCGCATGCATTCTGTGCATGCTGTGCACACGGGTGTGCGAGAAGCTCGGATGCAACGCCATTGCGCCGGCGGGCCGGGGGTTGGACAAGCGGATCGACACGCCCTTCGGCGGCTATCCGGATACCTGCATCGGTTGCGGTGCCTGCGCCGCCATCTGTCCTGTGGACTGCATTGAGATGACGGACACGGCGAAAACCCGCACCATCTGGGGGCGGACGTTTGAGTTTGTCAAGTGCGCGGAATGCGGCACCCCGGTGATCACAGTGGAGTACCGGGACTATGCGATCGCCCACCGGTCGCTGCCCGCAGACTACTACAACGAATGCAGCGACTGCAAGCGACGGAAGCTGGCGGTGAAGTTTGCAAAGGTAGGAGGCTGACCATGGGCGACGGGCCCAGAACGCTGGTGATTATCCCCGATAAATGTGTGGGCTGCGGCACCTGCAAACTGGCCTGTTCCATGGTCAAGGCCAGCGGCGATGCCATGCGGCGCACGCGGATTCACATTCACAACATCAGTCGGGAGCGCTATGTGCAGATGACCTGCCTGCAGTGCGTGGATGCGGCCTGCATCAAGGCCTGTGACACGGGCGCACTGATGCGCAATGAGGCCACCGGCGCGGTGGAACTGCAGGAAAACCGTTGTATCAGCTGTGGCCTGTGCGAGGTGGCATGCCCCTTCGGACACATGCATTTCAACCGGGCGACGGGAAAACCCGAAAAGTGTGACCTGTGCAGCGGAGATCCGGCCTGTGCGAAATTCTGTCCCCACGGTGCCCTGTTGTATCGATAGCCACGCCGCCGGTTTGTTGAACCATTCCCGGTCAGGCGCGCCACTTGCAGACAACTTCAACAACGGAGGAATACTGCCATGATGTACCGAATCTACCGACCTGTTCTGACGGCCTGTGCCTGTTTCCTGCTGACCGCCTGCATTGCGCCGGCGAAAACCGGTCCGTCCGGCACCGCAAAACCGGAGACCGACGCGGCGGGGGTGCTTGTGCCGCCTCCCGTGGAGGTGATGAATCCGGTCATTCCGGGTTTCACCCGCGGCGTGAACCTGGGCAACGGCTTCGACGCGCCAACCCTCGGAGAGTGGGGTGTGGTGCCCGTCGAAGAGCATTTCAAGTACGCGGCACAGGCGGGGCTCGACCACATGCGGCTGCCGGTCCGTTTCAGCGCCCACGCCATGAAGGAAGCGCCCTACACGATTGACGAGGCGTTCTTTTCGAAAATCGACTGGGCCCTGGACATGGCGGAGAAATACAAGCTCTCGATCCTGCTGGATCTGCACCATTACGAAGAGATCATGAAGGATCCGCAGTCCCACCGGGAGCGCTTCCTGGCGCTCTGGAAGCAGATTGCCGAACGCTACCGGGATCGCCCGGCCACTGTGGCGTTTGAGCTGATGAACGAGCCCTGCGACCAGATCGTTCCCGACATCCTTAATCCCCTGATGAAGGAAACCTTTGCACTGGTGCGGCAATCCAATCCCACGCGGCTCATCTTCATCGACAGCTTTTTCTGGGCCTCCACGGAATGGCTCGATCGAGTAGATACCTCCTTTCTGGACGATCATTCGGTGGTGACCTTCCACATGTATCAACCCATTCTCTTTACGCACCAGAACGCCCCCTGGATGGGCCCCGAATACGCCAACGGCTCCATTATCTTTCCCGGTCCGCCGAAGACCCCTGTTGAAATCAAAGGTGCCGCGTTCGAGACCGACTGGGTGGCTGCCTGGCTGCACCTGTACAACACGCTGCCCGCTGCGGAGAATCCCTCCGGACCGAAGACGGTCTACGACGAGTTTGACAGGGCGACGGCGTTTGTTAAAAAGACGGGCGTCCGCACGTACCTGGGTGAATTCGGCGCGGTGGATTTTGCCGACGAGGAGAGTCGGTATAATTTCATCAGCCTGGTGCGCAAAGAATCGGAGCGGCGCGGCATCGGCTGGTGTTACTGGGATGACGGCGGCAGCAACCGGGGCATGAACGTGGCCACCGGTGAGTGGGTGGACGTCATCCGGCGCGCCCTGTTCGAATAGTCCTCGAAGGAAAGGTTTCATGAAACAACTCCTCACTTACCTCTGGCGCTGGACGTTCTGGAACATCAGCAGGGTCTTCTGCTTCATCTGGTTGCGGCCGAAGTTCAACATGGAGGTGCGGGATGCGGATCAGAAGATTCCCCGACGGCCCTTTATCATGGTGTCCAATCACGGAACGTTTTTCGATCCGTGGATCGTGGGCCATCTGTCTTCGTATCCCCTGTCCATCATGATGAACGAGGAAGGCTTCCGGGCGCCCCGCTTCACGCGCTGGTATCTGCGGAACATCGGCGCCTATCCCAAGAAGAAGGGTGAGTCCGACATCAAGGCCATGAAGTACACGTTGATCACCCTGAAGGAAGGATATCCCGTGCTGATCTTTCCGGAGGGACAGACCACCTGGGACGGCCAGACCCAGCCCATCTACGGCGGTATTGAGAGCATCATTTCGCGTGCGAAGCTGCCTCTGGTCATGATGAACGTCTCCGGCAATTTCATGAGCCGCCCCTGGTGGAGCGAGTCCTTCCGGAAAGGGAAAGTCATTGTCCGACGCCGGGTCCTGTCCCCGCAGGAACTGGCCGCGATGGACAGAGCCACATTGCGCGACACCATCATTTCGTTCATCCGCAATAACGATCTGTTCAATCCGGAGCTGGAGAACGTGGTATTCGAAGGCCCGCCGGCCACTGTGGGGCTGAATCGCTTCGTGTGGATGTGCCGCTCCTGCGGTGCGGAAGACGGGCTTTGCCCTTCCGACGACGGAGTTGCCTGCAGTGCCTGCGGTGCCACCTGGAAAATGGACTCGCGCTTCCGGTTCACGCCGATGGGTGATCGCGCGGCGGAGATCGGCAACCTTCACGACTGGTCAATCTGGCACAAGGACATGGTGAAAAAGAAGATCTCCCGCGCTGCGCAGGATGAGCTGCTCACGTCCAGCGACGGTGTCCACCTGTGCGACGTGACAGAGGATGGACAATATCCCACCCTGGCCGTCGGCCGCCTGGCGCTCACCCGATCACAGCTTTCGTTCACAACGGACAACGGCGATCCGCTGATCCTGCCGGTGGAAAAGGTGAACGACTACGTGTTCCAGTTGAAGACCATCTTTGAGTGCCGCGTGGACGGAAAGGTGTACAAGTTCCGCATTGAGAACGGCAGTCCCATGAAGTGGGTGTATTATTTCCGCTATCTGAACAACTATGCGGAGTGCGAAGCCCGCGGGTACATCTGATGGGTCGCTTTCCGGTAATGATTCCGGTGGTGATTCGGTCATGAGCCGGGAGTCACCCCTCACGGGCAGGGAAAAGCAGCGCTACGCCAGGCAGATCATGCTGCCGGAAATCGGCGAGGCCGGACAGGCAATGCTCATGTCGTCGTCCGTGCTGATCGTCGGTGCCGGCGGCCTCGGTTCCGCTGCGGGATTTTATCTGGCCGCCGCCGGGGTGGGGCGCATCGGCATCGTGGACAGCGACACGGTAGAGGTGTCCAACCTGCAACGTCAGATCCTGCACTCATCGCGGGATGTGGGGCGCCATAAGGTGGACTCCGCGTCCGGTCGACTGATGGAACTGAACCCCGATATCGACGTGGTCACCCACGCGGAGCGGTTTACCTCCGCCAACGGGCGGACGCTGATCGAAGGTTGGGACATGGTGGTGGACGCCTGCGACAATTTTTTCACCCGCTTCGCCATCAACGATGCCTGCGTGTCGGCGGAGATTCCTTTCGTCCACGCCGGGGTATGCGGCTTTGAAGGCCAGGTGATGCGTATCTGTGCCGGCAGTGCGTGCCTGCGCTGCCTGATTCCCTCTCCGCCCGCCGAACCGGAGAGTTCTGTGCCCCGGGGAATTCTGGGGGCCGCTGCCGGATGCGTGGGTGCGCTGGAGGCCGTGGAAGTGCTGAAACACCTTCTGGGCATCGACGATGGGCCGCCGGGGCGGTTGATTGCCATTGATCTGCGTCGAATGCGCATCCGGGAAATCCACGTTCCCCGGGATCCCGACTGTCCGGTCTGCGGCAACAGAAGAAACTTGTCCGGTTCGTCGTGAGTCGTTAGAAAGACCTTCATGAAATCTGCCATCCGCACTGGGCTGATTGTCGTTCTGGCGCTTGCCGGGGCACCGCTGTCCGGCGATGTCAGCGATGTGCCACCGGACGGATTTTCCCTGTCCCCGGAGAGCCGGCGCGTGCTGGAAACGGGCCTCGGCAGCACCGATGACGGGCAATTCTCCTATATCGCGGGACGGGTGTCGTCTGCCGAGCTCATTGCCGCGTTCTATGATCGGGATCGGGCAGTGGCGCGGGTGGCCGTGGATGCGGCCGGATATTCCGACGAACCCTGGGACCTCGTCCCCTGGCTGGCTGCGTTCATCGGAGCGGGTGAGCGTCCTGTGGCCTCCGCCGCTGCCGCTGCCCTGCTGCGGGCATTGAATCAAGCGGCCGATCTGCGGGAGAATCCGTCGTTTCCCGTCCAGCGTCAGGCGGACCACGGGTTGCGGATGCTCAACGAGGTGGTCGGCCGGACCTCCGTTGCGCCGGATCTGCGGGTGGCTGCGCTGTGGGCCCGGCGGCGGATGATCGAGTGGATAGAACGACCAACGGCGCTGCCGGTGGAGCTGTGGCGCGATCCCCACCCCTTGATCCGGGATACCGTACTGGGACTGCTGGATGTCCCTCTGTCGGAGGCGGAGCTGCGCAAGGTGGCGGAGGCCGTGTCCGATGACGACCCGGGCGTGCGCGGTCATGCCGCCTCCCTGCTCTGTGAAAACGCCCTGTCCCACGGGGTCGAACGGCTGTCCGCGGATTTGTCCGAGGTGATCCGGAGCCTGCTGGAACCCGGCGCCGATCCCCGGCAGGTGGCGCCCCTGCTGCCCTGTCTGTCCCGGTTTCCCTATGAATCACGGGCAGATATCTCTGATCTTGTGTTGAAGCAAACGCACCCCGGCACCGTCAGATTATGGAAATCGCTGACTGAAACGGATTGACTGACATGTGGATGAAGAAGGACGGAATGATGAAAAAGCTGATATGCGGCATGCTGTGTTCGTCCCTGTGGCTGATAGCCGGTTGTGGTGTTCCGCAGGAGCAGTACGAAGCAGACCTGGCCAACCTGCGCAAGGTCATCGACGAGACCCGCGCAGGCAACGTCGCGTTGCAGAGCGATGCGGACCTTCTCCGCCGGGAACGGGATGCCCTGTCGGAGGAAATTGAAGCCCTCGAGTCCCAGTTGCGACTCATGTCTGTCGAGCGGGATGCCAATGCGGACGCGGTGGCGCAGGCCCGGGCCCGCATCGCCATGTTCCGGGACATGCTGATTCAGTTCAAGGCCATGTCCGATTCGGGGAAGGCCCGCATCAAAATCGAAAACAACAAGATGGTGGTGCAACTGGCCTCGGCAATTCTCTTTGCCAGCGGCAGTGATCGTCTCTCCCGGGAAGGGAAGGAGGCCCTGGCAGAGGTGGCGGAGATCCTGTCGGGCATCGAGGGGCGTGCCTTTCAGGTGGCCGGTCACACGGACAACAAGCCCATCGGTGATGCGGACTTCGACAGCAACTGGGAGCTGTCGGCAGCCCGGGCCGTGGCGGTGGTCGCTTACCTCATCGAGTGTGGCATGCCCGCACGGACGCTGTCGGCGGCCGGCTACGCGGATACCCAGCCTGTCTCGAGCAACGAAACCAATGAAGGTCGCGCTGAGAACCGGCGTATCGAAATCGTGATGCAGCCCAATCTGGACGAACTGCCCGATTTGTCGTCCCTGGAAACCATGCTGGATTGATGAACTTGATTTACGGTCTTCTGCTCATCGCAACGTTGTGTGTCTCCGCTGTGTCAACCGCCCGGGCGGATGATGCGCCGCTGATTGTGGAGACGGTGCGCCAGGCTGCCGTTTACGGAGAGCCTTCCCGCTCGGAGAGGCCGGTTGCCCGGATTTATTTCGGCGCCGTGCTGAGCGTGCGCCCCGCGGGACAGAAGAACGGTTGTCGCCCCGGCTGGCTGCGGATTGAGGGAGGCGGCTACATCTGCCGGTCCGCCGTGAAGGAGAGCAAACGGGCCCTCGGGCCTGCACCCGACGACCGGCCGGACATCGACAGCGGTCTGGAGCGCTGGAAGGTCGAGAAGGGAGGGGCGGTGTCCTACGCCAGCGAGCTGGATTTTCAGCATCGCCGTAAAGACGTCTTTCTGTTCCGCGGAACGATTGTCAATGTGCGCAGGGTGGTGGAGCGGGCGGGCAGCCGATGGCTCATCACGCGGGAAGGTCGCTGGGTGCAGGGTGACCACGCCCGGCAGATGACCCCTGAAACGCAACTCGGGGTTTCCCTGACGGACGGAGCACCCAACGGAATCGGTTTTGTCATCGACGGGGATACCCCTGTGCGGGATGCGCCGGAACCGGATGCGACAGTTCTGCGCAGCCTGACGAAATTCTCGGTGCTGCGCGATTTTTCCGTGCAGAAGGAGTGGTTGAAGCTGGCCGACGGCGGGTTTGTGGCTGATCGACAGGTGGCCCGTTTCCGCGTTCACCAACCGGCCGAAGCGCCACTCGCGGCGGAGCGCTGGATTTCGGTGGATCTGGAAGAACAGGTGCTGGCGGCGTGGGAAGGGAACCGGCCCGTCCGGGTTGTTCCGTGTTCCACGGGCAGCGAGGGCAACACCGGAACGGGGAGTTATCGCATCCGCTGGAAACGGAGGTTGCAGACCATGGAACTTTATAACGATCATCTGCGCGTGGAAGACGTGCAGTGGGTCATGTATTACATCCCCAATCGCGGATTTGCCATTCACAGCGCGTGGCACAACGATTTCGGTTATCCGGTCAGCCACGGTTGCGTCAATCTGCCAGGGGACGATGCCCGATGGCTTTACGAGTGGTCCGCACCCGCCGTTGCGGATTTTCACAGCGAGACCTTTGACACACCCTTCGAAAAAGGCTCCCGCGTGATTGTGTTCTGATGCCCCCGGGTGATATGCAGGGGCGGATGACGTGGATGAATGACAGAGTCGGGATGAAAAAAATCGCACTGCGGGTATCCCTGATCGGGGCAGTCATTCTCGCGGCGCTGTGTTTTCGCATGTTCCGCTCGCCCGAGCCCATCGAACTGGTGTTCACCGGCGCCACCATGGCCACCTCCTGGAGTGCAAAGGTGATCGCGCCATCCGACAGCGCCGGGGTGGCGAATCGCTGTCGGCAGGCGGTCGAAAAGGAACTCGAACAGGTGAACCGGGACATGTCGTTGTTTCATGAAGGCGGGGCTGTTTTTCGACTGAATGCTGCACCGGCCGGTCAGCCGGTGCCTGTGCCCCGGAGTGTGATGGATCTGCTGGTGCAGGCCCGGCGGATCAGCGAACAGACCGATGGCGCGTTTGATGTCACCGTGGGGCCGCTGGTCCGGCTCTGGGGATTTCACAGCGGGGAGGCGCCAGCAGTGCTGCCGGAGGATGCAGATATTGCCGCTGTCCGCAGGAAGGTGGGCTATCGGAAGCTCGTTCTGTCCCGCGAAGACGGCACGGTGACAAAAACAGTCGACGGACTGGAGGTGGATCTGTCGGCCATCGCCAAGGGTCGCGCTGTGGATCTGGTGGCCTCGGCCCTCAATGGCCTGGGCATGACCAACTACATGGTGGAGGTGGGCGGTGAAGTGCGGGCAAGGGGGCGCAACCGGCACCGCGAACCCTGGCGCATCGGCATCGAGGAGCCCGTGGATGAGGATGTGCGTCGGTTGAACCGCATCATCGGCCTGCACAACCGTTCCCTGGCCACGTCCGGGGACTACCGGAATTTCTATATTTGCAATGGACGGAGATATTCGCACACGATCGATCCGTCCACCGGTCGCCCGGTATCCCACGAACTCGCTTCTGTGTCCGTCCTGGCGCGGGATTGCATGACCGCGGATGCGCTGGCAACGGCGCTGTCTGTTCTGGGTGTTGAAAAGGGCATGCCGCTGGCCGAACGAAAGGGCTGGGCCGCATATTTCATCACCCGGAATGCAGAGGGGAAGACCCTTGCCCGTGCGACACGCCGGTTCGACGACCTGGCACGATGAGGAGGATTTCACGATGACCACGCTGCTGGTTGGAATGGCCGTTTTTGCCCTGGCGTTTCTCGGACTCGCCATCGGAGTAATTTTCAGGAAGAAGACCCCTTTGCGCGGCTCATGCCATTCGGCTGCAGAAGGCCGTCCCGGTGAATCCTGCGCCTGTGGCGCGGACGGGGCACCCGGTGACGCATGTGATCGCGCAGCGCGCGCGGCAACGGATGCTCTGCGCAAGGGCGACTTCACGATTGAACCGGTGGAGGGCGATCAGCGTCCGGACATCCGGCAGTAAGTCCGGTCAGAACGTTCCCTGCAGCAGCAGTCCATTAAAATCCGGACTGGTGAGGGGCACGAGGGAAATGTCGTTGTTTTCCTTTTTGGCCGCGCGTTTGCTGCCGAGAATCAGCAGCACCGCGCCTGTTCCGGCAATGGCGGCGCCCACCGGAAGGAGAATCGACGACAGGAGGGATGTTGTTTTCAGACTGTCGATGTCGCCGGAACGGGACGAGGGGCAAACGGTTCCGTCGCAGTCTTTTTTCAGCTGTTTCGTTTTCACGATGGACAGCAGTCCCGTGACGCCGCCGCCGATGAGCACCGCCGCGCCGGTCCCTGTCAGCACCCAACCCACCGTGACCATGGGGTGGGGTTTGGCCTTTTCGTCCACTTCCCGGCGCACATCCTCCGTGGTCGGATCGTCCTTTGTTCTTGATTCTTCCACTTCGGTTTCGCCCCTGGCCGTTGAAACTTCCACGACGATGGTTTCGCCGCCGCTGACCATCACGGTGCGCGTGAAAATGTTGTCCTTGTCGATTTCAACAAATACCTTGTGCTCGATGCCGGCGGTTTCCTTGATGCGGCCGGGCAGGGGAGTCACGCCCCGCTTCACATTGTCCACAAAGACCACGGCGCCGTCCGGCGCTTTGATTTCGATGAACCCCACCATGGCGCGCATGCGGGTAATTTCGGCGATGACTTCTTCCTTGCGGTCGGTGGGCACCTGGTCGCCGCCCATGGCCAGATAGCGCTCAAAGGAGTCCAGGGCAAGGCCGTAACGACCAGCCGCAGTTTCTGCCTGACCGACATTGTAAAGGAGCTTCCAGGATGGCATCAGGTCATAGGCCTGCCGGAAGGCGTCGGCCGCTTCTTTGAACTGTCCGGCTTCAAATTTGGCCCGACCATCGTCAAAAGCGGTTTTTGCCGCGGCCTTGTTTTCCTCGGAAACCTCCTGGGCGCCGGAAGGCGCGGCGAGAAGCAGCGACAGCAATAATCCCATCGTGACCGCAGAGATTTTCGGCATTGGGGAATTATATGGCACTGCTTTAATTTTTCGCAAGAAATATCAGGGAGTTATTAGTTGATCAGGAGCACGCCGAGCTGAAAGCCGACAAAGGTCTGACCGGGGGCCGCCCGGGTGATGATGCCGTGCTGCAGTGCGATGCACAGCAGGATGGGAATGCGGTGCAGCATGGCGATCATGCCGGCCTCAATGAGAACTGTTGGATGCCAGTCGCTGTGGATGCGATCCGTCCCGGACAGGCGGGTGGTCTGACGAAAACGTCCGGCGCCCGCTCCAGCGCCGAGGAATGGCAGCAGGGTCTGGCGTCCCTGAAAATACAGGTGCGCCACGGCGGAAGGTGCCAGTACCCGCAGTTCGTCGCGACGGATTCCCGATGTGGAAATCCCGTCACGCATCAACGTGGCGGCGCGGCGATCCTCGAACATCTGCCACTGAATCCGCGGCCCCACAGACAGACGATCATTGACGCGGAAGCGGTAACCGACGGCTGCACCAATGAACGCGGGTCGTCCGGCGATGTCTGCCGTATTTCCGACCGGCATGGCCGGGCTCCAGTTGACCTGCAGATAGTCGCGGGTGGTCCAGAGGGGCGGCTTGCCTGCAGTGGCGGACGCGGTGGCGGAGAACAGAATGAGGGCCGCAGCGAGAATTACCTGGACCACGCGATTCCCAGATTGAAGTTGAGGATGGTCTGCTGGGGCATGTCGCCGGATTTCACAGCGTAATTGAACTTCACCGATGCGTAGAGGGGCACGGCGATTTTTGTCAGGCGCAGGCCGATTTCCGGAGCGAAGGAAAAATGCCACGCGGTCTTTTTGCGGTACCACCAGGCGAAATCCGCCACCCGGCTCGTAAACATGGTGCCGACGTCCAGACCCACGAAAGGAACCACCTTTTTGCCTTCGCGAATCACGTTGTAGTGGAACGACGCGCACAGGGGCATGGCGTCGAACAGGCGGACCCGCTTTCCGGAGACCGCCACGTTGCCGTAGTTGAAGGTGCCGGCGGCTTCCTGCTCAAAGGTGTTCCAGGCGAAGAGCAGGCCCACGGAGATGTCGGGGCGGATCTGGAAGCGATATTCGAATCCGACGCCCTCGAAACTGAATTTGTCGATGAACGTCCGGGTGGTGCCGAGAGGGGCGGCCAGGTTCCACGTAACAACAAACAGGGAGCGTTTCGGCTTTTCCGGCGTCGCTGCAGCCTCTTCTGAATCGTCCTTCTTATCGGCCGGGGCATCCTTCTTGTCCGTTGTCGGCTTTTCAGCAGGGGTCGGCTCCGTGGAAGGTTCCAGCGCAGGTGCGACGTCGGACTGGGGCTCCACGGCCGGAACTGGTTCTGTGGAAGGAGGAGGGGGCTCTGTCTCTTCCGGGGTGGTCGCAGCGGGTGTTTCCGGCGTCGTTGCTGCAATTTCTTCCGGGGTTGCCGGGGTCGGCTCTGTTGCCGGTGCCGGGGTCGATTCCGGAGCCGTTGCCGGCGGAGTCTCCGGCTGCTGGGCCATCAGGGCGGCACAGGGCAGCAGAAGTGTGATGGTCATCAGGATGCGCTGCAGGAAGGTTGTCATCTGGCACCTCCCGTGGCCGCCTGCAGATAGGGCGACTGTTCAAACGCCTGGGAAATGCCGTCCAGCACGGTGTCGGCGGTGGTGTAGGCGAGGGCAGCGTGAATACCCGCGGTCCAGACCGGTTCATAGACGACGGTTTCCCCGTCGTGGGTGATCCGGCGGTCCACCATTGTAAGGATGATGCTGTCCGAAGAATAGGACAGGGGCACTGACGGCTCCGGGTAGTAGACATACATTCCGGCTTCGTCGCCGAAGGCATAGGTGCCGGAATACGTCCAGTCGATCTGCGCCACCATGGCAACGGTCAGATACACGTCCGGTTCCGTTGGCGCGGCGCCGTCCGTGTCCGCTTCATCATCGATGCGCACAAAGCCGCGGGAGGCCATCTGTTGTGCAACTTCTTCGAGGATTTCGTCATCGAAAGCGTGCTCCACATACAGCGGCGTAGTGCCGACCGGCGCCAGATCAAATACTTCGTCAGGCATGTCGTACGTGCCGATGCCGCTGAAGTCGTATACGGATTCGTCTGCGCGGATGGTGACCGTCGCTTGAAAATCCGCGGCCGTGGAAAACGCCTCGTCCCCGCAGGCGCCGACGAGAAGGGCGGCACCGAGGAAACACCCCAGTATGGCGGAAGTTTTTATTTTTTCAGTCATGGTGCATCGATAGTCGCAAATTCTCTTTCCGTCAAGACCCGCGGCCGGCAGCGGATGCTGTCATTGCGGTGGAATTCAAGGGGAAGCAGGGTTGTCATTGCTGTTCATTCTGCTAGTTTCTTTCCACCTCGTCACGCACGCGGTAGACACTTTTGTTCGAATGACGCCAGCAAGGTGTTGGAAAGAAGGCGGAACGGGAAAATGAATTTCAAATCAGCATCCATATCGCGGTCATTATTGTTGTCCTGCCTGCTGGGTTTCATGCCGACTGTTGCTGCAGCGGCGGATCAGGCGCGAACGCTGTTTCAGAAAGGGACCGATCTGTTTGCCGGGGAAAAATACGAAGAAGCAGTGGAAGCCTTCCGGGCCGCCTATGCGGTGAGGCCGTCGTGGAAACTGCTCTTCAACATCGGGCAGGCGGAAGCCGCCGCCCGGCGCTATGGACAGGCCCTTGAAGCCTTCGAGCAGTATCTGGCCGAAGCCGGTGACGAGATATCTCTGGAACGCCAGCAGGAAGTGCAGAATGAAGCAAGGCGTCTCCGGGAGATGGTGGGAACCCTCATGGTGACTGCACCATCGGGAGCAATGATTCTCGTGGATGACCTTGAGCGGGGAACCGCACCCATGCCCGACGGCATACTGGTCAGCGCCGGAGTCTCCCACGGACTGAAGGCCGTCATCGACGGAAAGGTTGTTGCAGAATCGGAGGCGAGAGTCCGGGTGGGGGCGTCGGTGACGGTGGATTTGAACGGAACCACCGATTCCCCGGCAGCGCCCGTCGGTGCAGCGAGCAAAACGGAATCGAGCAGAGAATTGCACGTTTCGCAGGATGCCATTGACAAAAGTTCTCCGAACGAACGCAGCCATCGCCTCCGGAATGTCGGAATCGCGCTGCTGGCCACGGGCGGCGCCATCGTTGCCGGTGGTGCGATTACGGGCGGTCTGGCCCTTAAAAAGGAAAATGAATTGAAGGACCGCTGCATGGAAGGTGATGTCTGCGACGACTCCCAGCAGGACCGCATCGACAGCCGGGACGCGCTGGGCATAACCTCCACGGTTCTTTTCAGCGCCGGTGCTGCCGCTGTGGTGGCCGGCATCGTATTTCTGGCGGTATCGAAGAAATCCCGGGCGGAGCGGGTATCTGTTGCGCCACTGCTTCATCCCCGTGCCGGGGGTCTGACTGCCGTGGTGCAGTTTTAGGAGGGATGCATCATGTTTCTGCGAATCATCGTCGTTCTGATAACGGTCGGCATGCTGATTCCGGGGTGCAATCTGATGTTCACCGAATGGAAGGTGCGGGATCTGGATTCGGATTCGACGGGCGGATCGGATGGGGATACCGATGCCGACACGGATTCCGACGGGGACACTGATTCCGATACGGATGCGGATTCCGACGGCGATACCGATGCCGACACGGATACCGATACGGACTCCGATGGCGATACCGACTCTGATACCGACACGGATTCAGTTGAAGATACCGATACGGGCACGGATTCCGGCACCGACACTGCGGATACGGACACCAACTGGGGCATTGAGCCCCCCCGCGCCGCTGCCCGGCAACGCCTCAACGGGTTTCGCCATGCGCTACTGGGACTGCTGTAAACCGTCCTGTGCATGGTCCGCCAATGTTCCCGATGGCACCCCCGCGAAGTCCTGCGATGTGACCGGTGTGGCGGAACTGGAAAATTCAGATGCCGCGAGTGCCTGCGGAGGAGGGTCCGCGCCCGCTTATCAGTGCTACGATTTTGCGCCCCGGGCCGTGGGCAGCCGGCTGGCTTACGGCTATGGGGTCACGTATTCCGCTGATTCGAACGAGTGCGGGAACTGTTACCAGATCGACTTTACCGGTGAGTCCCATGTGGACACCGATCCCGGGGCTGTATCCCTGACAGGGAAAACGATGATCGTTCAGGTCATCAGTGTTGGTTCCGGCATCACCGGAGAGTTTGACCTGCTGATTCCCGGTGGCGGGATCGGTGGTTTCGCTGCATGCAGCACCCAGTGGGGGACCGTATCGGATGAGCTCGGTGAGCCGTATGGTGGCTGGCTGAGCGATTGTCAGGAGGATCATCCGGGGGATCTGACGGCCCAGAAGTCCTGCGTGATGGGGCGATGCGAGGCCGTGTTCAACACCCCGGGCATGCAGGATCTGCTGGATGGATGTGGATGGTTCGTCTCCTGGTTCGGTGCCGCCAGTGTGCCGGAACTCCGTTACGCGAAAATTGACTGCCCGCAGGAACTCATGGATCGTTCCGGCCTTGAAAGATAATCTGACTCCCACTATCCCGCATAATCACTTGGACCGTTTTCAAGTTTGGCGATAGACTCCGCAGACATCTTTTACCGCTTATTGTAACAACGATTCCGAAACCAACAGGGAGGCAGAAAATGAAAAGAAACATCGTTATTGCGTGTGCAATGGTTTTTGTGGTGACCGGGTGTGTCAAAAAGAGCGTTCATGAGGCGACGCTGAAGGATCTGGACGACGTGAAGGCGCAGCTCGCCGCATCGGATCAGAAGGGAAAGGCGCTGCAGGAAGCACTGGATGCAGAGCAGGCGGAGGTCGCCGAACTCGAGAAAAAGATCTCGCAGCTGTCTGCTGCCATTGCCGCCGTGGAAAAGGTCCTCGCCAACCAGAAAGAGGCCTATGCGAAATTGAATGAACAGCTGGCGGACACCGTGAAGGATAAGGCGAAGTTGAAAGAATCCGCAGATGAGCTGAAGAAAGCACTTGCCGAGCTGCAGGCCCGCAAGGCCGAAGCGGAAGCCCGGGTGGCGGAATTCAAGGACCTGCTGGCCAAATTCCGCTCGCTCATCGACGCCGGCAAGTTGAAGGTGCAGATTCGCAACGGCCGCATGGTGCTGGTGCTGCCGTCGGACATCCTGTTCGCGTCGGGCTCGGCAGAGCTGTCCGATGATGGAGAGGCTGCCATCCAGGAAGTGGCCGGCGTACTGTCGACCATCAAGGATCGCGAATTTCAGGTGGAAGGCCATACCGACAATGTGCCGATTGTCAGCAAGAAGAAATTCAAGAACAACTGGGATCTGGCGGCCGCCCGTTCGTCGGTGGTTCTCGATGCCATGATCGAAGCGGGGATGAAGGGCGACAAGCTCAGCGCGGCCAGCTACGGAGAGTACCGTCCGGTGGCCAGGAACGATTCGGAAGCGGGAAAGGCCCAGAATCGACGCATCGATATCGTGATTGTGCCCGATCTGTCAACGCTGCCCGGGTTCAACGAACTGCAGGCCGCTGTATCCGGCAACTGACACACCTGTCCGGTGTCCTGATTACACAGATTTGACAAGGAGAAAGGCCATGATGCGGTTGGCAATCGGAATTCTGGCGGTGACCTCGGTGCTGAGCAGTTGTGCGCATTCGGGAGGGACAGACAAGGAGAGCGGATCTTCCCTGGATGAAGGCGCTCTCCGTCGTTTCAACGAAACGGACACTGCTCCGGCCTCGTCCCGGTCCTCGGTGACCATTTCCGGCGGAAAGGACCTCGATCTCTCCCGTTACGGGGAAGAAGGAACCGGGCCGGCGGACGGTTCGACGCCGCCGGATGCACCGGCGGATCCCGGCAGCACTTTTGTGCCCGAGTTCGATGCTGGTACGTCCCAGGGAATTACGGATGACGTGGAAGGGCGGGAGATTTATACAGAGGATTGAAACCGCGGTTTTACTCGGCCAGCTTTTCCTTCATTTTTTTCATCATCGCATCCCAACCATCCTTTTCGATGATGCTGTTGAACTGGGACCGGTAATTGGACACCAGTGACACACCGTCCGTGGTCATGTCGACGACGACCCAGCCGGCGCCGTTCTTTTTCATCCGATAGCCGATCTCGTATTCGGCGGCTCGCGGCCCGTCTCCGTCCCGGACAGCGGTGATGACAGTCGCCGTTGTGCCTTTCACGGTCTCCGAGCGATATTCGATGTTGTTTCCGCTGGTGTTTTTCAGTCGGGTGACAACGTTCTTTTCAATCAGGGCCTTCAGCGTGGCAGAGAACTCTGCCCGTTCCGCTTCGGTCCGGGTGTCCCAGTGTTTACCAAGGGAATCCCGGCACAGAGTGTCAAAATCCATCATCTGATTCAGAATGCCGATAATCCTGGCCTGGTTCTGGTCTGCATTCGCCAGGAGGGGCTTGAGCTTCCGGTCCATGCTCTGCAGGTATTCCTGCGGTCCCTGGGCGGCCAGGGCAATCTGTCCGGCCAGCAGCAGCGCCATCATTGTCACGATTGCATTCAGCGTTTTCATCTTACGGATTCTCCTTGCTCCTCAATCGGGTTCTCGTTCGCGCGTCCCTTTGCCGACCGCGTTCAGATATGCAGACGGGCAGGGGACAGTACTTATTCATCATCCTCTTGTTTCTGCGGAGCGCCGGTCACCCGATCCAGATTGGCCACTCCCATGTTGTACTCGGCAATTTTCTGGTGTATCTGAGCCATGATACCAAAGTATTCTTTAAGTGCGTCCTTAACTTCTTTGGAGGGCCCGATGCCGGTCGCATTGTTCTGCACGGCGGCGGCCAGCCACCCTTTGGCCAGTTGCTTTGAACGGCTCAGAGCGTCGATGGCGGCCCGGGTGGTTTCCAGAGCGATATAGGCGGTTTCCACTTCCACGGCGACGCCCTCGATGGCCCATTTCCGATCCATGACCATGGCAGCCAGCTCTGCCCGGGCCTGTTTGATCCGGTAAATATCCTCCCCGAACGTCAGGGGATAGGTCATCACCAGGGCCATGGTCGGGATGGTGGAGCTGTAGTTGGCGCTGTTCTTGTACAGATAGGGGATGTCGTCTACGTATTCCGGGTCCGCTTCTGTCCCCACGTTCTGCCGGAACCGCACGCCGGGGGTTCTGCCCCATCTCATACCGATGACAAATGCCAGCTCCGGAACCAGCTCTGCCCTTCGATACTCCAGGTTGGCCCGGTAGGCTTCGATGCCATGCTGCAGCGCTGCCAGCTCCGGACGATGCTTCAGCGCCCGGGTGAGGTAGTCCTCCAGCGGGGCCAGCGTACTGTCCACCAGCTGCTGCGGTGCATCGGGAATGTCCACCGGCTGTTCCGGAGAGGCCTGCACCAGGAAGCGAATGGCGGCCATTCCCTGTCGCTCGATCTGGACGGCTTCCTGTTCCATGGCATCGAGC
>JAKQNG010000144.1 GCA_029565915.1 Deltaproteobacteria bacterium | reverse complement strand
TCTATCTCGGCTGCGCGTTGCTATGCGACGGCTTCGAGATGACAGCGGAACAACATCGACAAAGCTTGGCCAATTTGAGGAAGGTAACGGAGGTCAACGATGGATAGATTCGTGGGGATCCATGAAGGTCAGACCCCAATCTCCGACCCCAATCTCGTTGGCCCGTCAATTCGCTGGACGAGTACACCAGGACAATACTGCAGCACTATTCCCGTAACCACGGGGCAGAAAGCATCGCGGGGTCTTGGCAGACTTTTTCGATAATTCGATCTCGCTGCGAGCTGATCGCTGCGACTTCTATCGCAGCCTTTCGGAGCACAGATTCAATACCATCCATCAAGAACTCCAAGGCTGAGCGACAACCATTTGGCGCCCTGGTAACAACGTCGAAAGGAAGGAATACGGTGTACTCCACATCCCGTGTTTTGCGGTTGACACCTGGCCCGACAACGCGATTCTTACGCGTCCCACGTTCCGCGCTCATGAATATGACCAGGCTAGAGTATTCGCCGTACTTCCTGACGAACTTCTCGGAGGGGGTGACCAGGACGGATAGCTCTCCACCGACCCATCGTTGCATAACGTGGGAAAAGGGGAAGCTGACACCGGCCTTCACGTACACCTGACAGATTGATAGTTTCATGGCCTGAAGCTGCGTCTGTTTCCTTCGGGCACTTTACCAGTTTTGTTGTGAACATGGACAAACAAAGGCCCCTTTTCCGTCTTTGTGAAAGCCGTTGCCGCTTCTATTCATTCGCCTCGTTTCTGTCATCTTGAAGAATATCGTATCCGCTTTGCCGCAGAACGGCAGGAATTTTTCGTGAAGACGTGCAGCTGTCCGATCAGAACCAGCCGGAAATGCCGAAGGCAATGGCGAAGGCAAAGCGCCAGTGGTTGAAATGGCCGCCCGCCGCGTCGTCGTTGGCATCGCCGCCGCCGAAGCGGAAAGTGAAGTCGCCGTTCACGTCCAGGGACAGCCGGTCCGTGTTGGGAAAGATGTGGATGCCGCCGCCGGCGCCCAGCAGGATGCCGAAGAAGTCATAGTTTTCGTCGTGGAGTCCCTCGATGCCGAGCTGGCCTTTGACAAAGGGCCGCACAATGCCCGTGAGCCACACGTATTCCAGGTAGGGCAGGATGGACCACACAAACCACTCGTTGTCTCCGAAGCCCCACGTGTCGGTTTCCTGACCCAGAATAAGCCGACCGCCGAGCACAAAGCCCGGTCCCAGGGTCACGCCGAAACCCACGGCGCCCTTGTCCATGCCGATGCCGATCTCCACCTCGCCGAAATCCGCTTCGCCGGGCCCATCCGGATTCACCTCGCCGGTGGCCACTTCGAGCAGGTGGCTCTCCAGGTGCACGCGGAGCTGCTTTTCGGGCATCCAGGCGGCCGCCTGCGCCGAAACAAGGCTGAATGCCAGTGCGCCGAGGACAATAATAAAGACAGGTCGTTTCATATGAATACTCCTTGGTTTTCCGGAATCGGATATCCGACCCCCGGTGTTCAGGGTGCCTTCAGGACCGGCCTGCGCGCGGCCGTGGCTTCGTCGAGGCGTGAAATCCGCGTCCGCTGCGGGGCATGGTGGAGGGCGTCCGGGTCCGCTGCGGCCTGTTGCGCGATGTCGATGAGGGCGGCGGCAAATGCCTCGATGGTTTCCCGGGTTTCCGTTTCCGTCGGCTCGCACATGAGGGCGCCTTTTACCACCAGCGGAAAGTACACGGTGGGCGGATGAAAGCCGCGATCGATGAGGCCCTTGGCCACGTCGAGGGTGGAGATGCCGTTGGCCATGTCCCGGTCGCAGGCCACCACCTCGTGCATGCAGCGACCGTCTCCGAAGGGCACGTGGTAGTGCTCCTGGATGAGGTGCAGCAGGTAGTTGGCGTTCAGCACCGCCATGTCGGACACCTGCTTCAGGCCCGGCGCGCCCAGCTCCCGCAGATAGGTATAGGCGCGCACCATGATGCCGAAATTGCCGAAGAACGAACGCACCCGTCCGATGGCATCCCCGGGGTGCTCCAGCGCAAAGGTGCCATCGTCGCGGCGGACGGGTCGCGGGGCGGGCAGGAAGGGCGCCAGCTCCGCCACCACGCCGATGGGTCCGCTGCCGGGGCCGCCGCCGCCGTGGGGCGTGGAAAACGTCTTGTGCAGGTTGAACTGCATGGCGTCCACACCGTAGTCCCCGGGCCGGGCCCGACCCAGGATCGCGTTCAGGTTGGCGCCGTCGCCGAATACCAGGCCGCCGCCCTCGTGGACGATGGCGCAGATCCGCGCGATGTCCTTTTCAAACAGCCCCAGGGTGTTGGGGTTGGTCAGCATGAGGGCCGCCACGTCACTGGCCATGGCGCTCCGCACGGATTCCGGGTCGAGAAGCCCCTTGTCGGTGGAACGCACGGGCACCACCTCCCAGCCGTTCAGGGCGACGGAGGCGGGATTCGTGCCGTGGGCCGTGTCCGGGATGAGCACCTTCCTGCGCGCGTCCCCCCGCCTTTTCAATGCGGCGCGCATCACCATGAGGGCGGTGAGTTCTCCGTGGGCGCCGGCGGAAGGCTGAAGAGACACCGCGTGCATGCCGGAGATTTCCGCCAGCATCCGCTCCAGTTCCCACATGAGCTGCAGAGGGCCCTGTGCCAGATGCGTCGGCGTGGCCGGATGCATCGACGCAAAGCCGGGCAGACGCGCTGCCCATTCATTCAGCTTCGGGTTGTACTTCATCGTGCAGGAACCCAGCGGATAAAAGCCGTGATCCACGCCGAAGTTCCAGGTGGAGAGCCGCGTGAAATGGCGGACGACTTCGGGTTCGCTCACCTCCGGCAGGGCAGCGGGCTGTTTTCGGCACAGGGCGGGCGTAAACAGCTGTTCCGGATCCGCCTGCGGCACGTCCAGACGGGGAAGAGACGCGCCATCCCGACCCGGCACGCTGCGATCGAAAATCAGCGGTTCATTGAAACCCAGTGTCATTGCTCCCGGATGGCCGTTCATGTGCACCTCGAATTCTGTTTTTCGAAACGGACAGTGGACGTGTCTTACCACCTTGCCCGACAGCGATTCAAGGATGAATTCCCCCGGGTCAGGTCAGGGTCTGGTGGCGCAGTAGTGGAGCATGTTGGTCTTTGTGTTGCCGCCGTCGTGGCCCGTCTGGCTGCGGATCATGTCGCAGCCCAGCTCCCTGTCCCAGCCCGCCACCGCCCCGGCGATGAAGTCCCGCCAGCCGCTGTCCGCCGGCACGTTTTCCGCCATGGTTTCCAGCTGCCGGTCCCAGGCTTCTGCCACCCACAGGGGGCTCAGCAGATCCTCGGACGCCGGCGTAATGGGGATCATCTGGATGCCCGCGATATACTCGTTGTTGTCGCCCGTGCCGAACCAGGTGGCGAAGTCCACCTTGTCGTTCCAGACGATGCCCACGCAGGGGTTGTCCGAAAACGGCGCGTCGTAAATCTCGCTGTTGTCCCGGATCTGCCAGTAGGTCTGCGCGCCCGTGGATTCGGCCATTCGCAGAATCCGTCCCACCTGCAGCAGGTCCGCGCTGCCCGCGGCTTCGCCCCAGAGCTGCACGGCGTAGTAGGCGTGTACGGCCTCGCTGGTGGATTCCTGGTTGCGGCCCGAGCCGAAGTTGATGAGGCCCGAGGTCCACGAATGTCCCGCGTAAAAATCGAAATGCCGGAACCGGGGAAACGACGCATCCGCGGCGGACGGATTCGCATAATCCCGGATGAGCCATTCCACCCGCTCCTTCCACGTATCGCCCCACGCGCTGTCCAGATGGGCAACGGCCGCCGCCGCATACACGTGGTAGCCGTAGTGAAAGTGATGGTCGCTGTAGATGCCCTGCCCGAAATCGCAGTTCACGTCGTCGGTGACGCAGCTGTTCACCACGCCCTTCCAGGTGGTGTCATAGGCGAGCAGGGAGTCGTCCCCCAGCCAGGCCTCCACCTTTGGTTGCAGCCGATCCACAAAGGTGTCGCGGATGGCCGTTTCACCCAGCTCGTCCGCGATGAGGGCGAGCCGCGCCAGCTTGGACAGATCCTTGCCGGCCCAGTACACACTGTCCCCCGCCGCCGCCGGGTTCTCGTCCGCGTCGTCCGCCAGCGCCACGCGCAGCTCCGCGTCCATGGCCGGATCGATGGCCCGGGGTGCGGAAAAGCCCACCTCGCCGAGATCGTAGCGCAAAGACAGGGTAGCGGCGGACACGGCCGTGGCGGTGCCTTTGATGGTGTCCATTTCCAGGTCGCGCACATCCGCGCCATCCGCCATCAGCGACAGATGGTGGGGCAGGGCCATCACCAGGGGTGTGCCGCCGTCAGCGTCGAACACCAGGTCCACGATGCCCGTATTTCCTTCGCTGGAGAGTGCCACGTGGCCTCCGCGCACCACGGCCGCCGCATGGTCGTCGAGGATGGCCGCGGACGCGCCCTCCGGCAGCACGGCCATGCGCACCCAGCCCGTCAACGGCGCGGATGCAACGCCGCCCGCAAAGGTCACCTCCTGCGAGGTGTACACCATCCAGTCGACGCCCTCTTCCTCCACGGCAAAGCGCGTTCCCGTGCCGGTGAGGCCCCCGAGGCCCACAGAAGGCGTGAGCCCGTCATAGATCATCGTGACGTAGGGCATGCCGCTGACCACCGGCGCCGACATGGTGCCCGCCGCCGCCGACCAGGTCATGGTCACCGACAGGTCGTCCCAATCGGACACGGCCCGGCTGTCCGGGGTCTGGACCGAACCCAGGCGCACCCAGTCGGCCACGCCCGTCTGCACGGAATTCTGCGCCGTGATGAGGTGGGGCAGCCCGGCGTCAATCCCGTCCGCCGCTGCCCGCACATAGTAAGGATAGGGAAACACCGTGGCGTCGCCCCCTTCCAGCACAAAGCCCAGCCACCAGGTGTTGGTGGGACGGGGCCCGTCCACGTCGCCCCAGAATCCGGTGGGCGCAACGGGATTGGCGATGGCCGGCCAGGACGGAACGCTGTCGTCCAGGGTGGCGCTGTCGTCCAGCACCCAGTCCGCATCGCCGTCGGTGTCGCCATCGGTGTCAGTGTCCGTGTCGCCGTCCGTATCGCTGTCACCGTCGGTATCGGTGTCGCCGTCGGTGTCGCCGTCGGTGTCGCTGTCCGTGTCGCTGTCGCTGTCCGCGTCGCTCTCCCCGCCGTTTGACGGATCGGCGCAGGATGCGAGCAATAGAGCCAGAATGATGAAATGCATGGGTTTCCTCCGTTGATTGGGTTCCGGTCCCTGTTCGCCCGGAGGAGGGTTTTCCTTCCCGGAAAAATGCAACGGCGGCAGGTAAAAGGGAAAATGTCAGATCAGGGCGCGGCAACAATGGCAAAGGAATCGACGTACACGTTTTCCACCGTGTTCTGGCCACCCACCACCCCGCAGAAATCCCGCAGGAAGAAGCGGAACTGCACCTGCTCCATGCCCGTGCAGGCCCCCGCGTCCACGCCGGTCACGTTCTTCGTGTATTCCTTGAAGCCCACGGCCGGGCCCTCGGCTTCGCTCCACAGATCGATCCAGGTGTCGCCGGAACCGCACTGAAGCACCACTGTCGCCAGGGGATTGCACACGGGATATCCGTCCCGCAGGCCGAAGGCGAAGCTGACCGTCAGATCCTGGCAGGCAAAGAACTCCAGCACAGGTGATACCAGCGCGGCTGCCGGGGGATCCGCCACGCCGCCCATGGTGCTGATGGACAGGTAGTTCACGTCCCAGTTCCAGGGATAGCCGGATTTGTGCACCCAGGTGTTCAGGGTCCAGCCTTCGTCGTCCGTCGTGGTGTTCCAGTTCCAGGTGTCGCTCTTTTCCGCCGGCACGCAGGTGTAGGAGGTGCAGGCCCCGTCCACGCAGTTGAGGCCCTGGCCCGGACAGTCTTCCGTGTGGGAATCATAGGTGCAGACCGGTGCGGCACCGCTGTCGTCGCAGACGCCGGTTTCATCAAAGACCGTGGCGATCAGACTGGCGTCGCAGGTATTGAGGGGCGGCGCATTGCAATCCTCGCAGATGGCGGCGGAGGAAGACGCCACACAGCGCTGGTTCGTGGTGCAGAAGGCCAGCGTTTCCCATTCGGGGCTGGGAATCGGGTTGCAGGCCCCCTCCGTGCACTGGCTTCCCTCCACCAGCCGCTGGGGAGCCCCCGTGCAGTCCGTCGTGCTGCACTGGTACGAAGTGGTGGTGGTGCCGCAGGTGGTGCCGTCCGGTTCGTTGTTCACGAGGCATACCCCCACGCCGTCGCAGCTGTCGGGGTTGTCGCACTGGGTGTTGGCGGAGCTGCCGCAAGCCGTGCCCGACGGGGAGATGTTCTGCCGGCAGGCACCGTCGCCGTCGCAGGAATCGGGCCTGTCGCAGGCGTGGTCCGTGACCGTGTCGCCGCAGGGCGCATTCAGGGGCTGGACATTGGCGGCGCAGGCGCCGTTGCCGTCGCAGCTGTCCGCCAGGTCGCATTCGCTGGAATCCGTATCGCCGCAGACCTCGCCGGAGGCCACATGGTTGGGCACGCACACGCCGTCCGCGCACTGGTCCGCGTTGTCACATTCGGTGGTGCTGTCATCGCCGCAGGGGGTGCCGTCCGGCTGATCCGAATCGCTGGTGCAGAAACCCGCGCCGTCGCAGACGGGATCGACCCGGCATTCGCTGCCCGCATCCGCGCAGGTGGTCTCCGCGGCGGTGAAATTAGGCTGGCAGACGCCGTCCCCATCGCAGGAGTCGGGCGCGTCGCAGTCGTTGTCCGTTGTGTCGCCGCAGAGGGTTCCCACCTCCGCAAAACCGTCCGCCGGGCAGTCGAATGCGGTGCCGTCACAGAATTCGGCCACGTCGCAGGGATTTTCGCCATCCGCTTCCCGGCACCGGACAGACGCGGCCATGGCCCGATCCGCCGGACACGCGGCGCTGCTGCCGTCGCACCGCTCCGCGTAGTCGCAGTCCCCCACGGCTTCCCGGCAGAGCACCGCGATGCCCTGCATCACGCAGACCCCTTCCAGCCCCGGCTCATCGCAGGCATCGCAGTCCCCGTCGCAGGCATTGTCACAGCAGAACCCGTCTGCGCAGATGCCGCCCGCGCCGCAGTCCGCTTCCACCGTCTCCGGCGTACAGGGAACAGCATCGCTGTCGGTGTCCGTGTCGGTATCCGTGTCGGTATCTGTGTCTGTGTCGGTATCCGTGTCGGTATCTGTGTCTGTGTCGGTATCCGTGTCGGTATCCGTGTCGCTGTCCGAATCCGTATCGCTGTCCGAATCGCTGTCGCTGTCCGAATCGCTGTCGCTGTCCGCGTCCGACGAATCCGTGTCCAGCCCGGACAGGGTGCCGGACGAACATCCGGCCAGCAACAGCAGCAGCACCGCTAATAAATGAATTTGAGAAGATAATGTCCGTTTCACGGGTCGCGTCCTTTCGTGTGAAAAACCAGTCAGGTTAATTATGAATCTGAATTATTCCATTCACACCACATTTGTGTGCATCAGCGGCCCTGTTTTACGAAAACCGGCGCGATTCAGTCGTCTTTGCCGCTTCGCCCGTCCGCGTAGGGACTGCCGGTGATGAAGCGCAGAATCTCGCTGCCCACGGGCGGGCAGCCCTGAATGAAGCGTCCCTGGTCCCGGTTGCGGCGGGTGCAGTTGCCGATGCAGAAGGTGCCCGGCGGCACCGTGTCGTGTCCCTTGCCGATGGCGAAGGCCGGCTTGCTGTCCGCCGGCAGGGTTTCCCGGATCCGGTCCGCATACAGCCGCAGGAACAGCAGCAGGGACGACTGGCAGGCGGAGCAGGAGTTCTGGTCGAGGATGGTGAAGTCGGGAAAGCCGATGGCGATATCCGTGGGCGGATCCGCAAAGGCCGAGGCCCACTGCTCAAAGCCGGGGGTGACGTCGATGCGGGCGGGATCGATGACGCCGTAACCCCGGGAGGCGCCGATGCGCAGGTGGGCCACGTTCCGGGCATCCTTGCCCATCAGGACGCAGGCCACCGCGTCTGCCGCAAAGGCGTCCACGCCGACGACCACCGCGTCGAGCCGTTTCGGACTCCCGGCGCTGGGACCGATGCCTTCCATCCCCACCGTGCCGTCGATGATGGTGAGGTGGGGGCGCAGGATGCCCGACATGTCGGCGATGGCGATGTCCAGGGGCTTTTCGGCAAATCCTTCCACCGGGGCGAGCATGTGCAGCAGCACCTTGGAGCGCCGCCACAGGCAGCCCTTCATGTTCTTCACCCCCAGAGTGACACCGGTGTGCATGTGGGTCTTCATCACCGGAATGGACACGACGATGTCGTACTCGAACATTTCCGGGCACAGCTTCAGGGTGTTGATGGCCACGCCGTCGGGGATGGTCACCGGCACAAAGGGCCGCGCGTCCATGTCGACGAGGGGAATGTTCCGCCGGTGCGCCTCTGCGGCGATGCCCGTAATATCGAACGCCTCGGGTGTCTTCACGCCGGTGATGGGGCTCTCGCCCACGTGGACAACGGCGCCTGCCTCCGCAAATACGTCCATGGCCGCGGCCATCACCTCCGGGCCCGTGCAGATACCGCTGCCCGGCGCGGCCATCCGTCCCGCGTTGGGTTTCAGCAGCACCTTCTTGTTGCGCACAACGGAGAGATCCACATTGGCGAGGGCGCGAATCGTATTCTCATAACCGCCGGCCCCGCCGGCCACGTGGACCTTCGGCCTTTCCGGGTTGTCAGAAAAAGGGGAAGCGGTCATGGAAAATGGAACGGGCTGCGCGCTCATCGGGGCATACATAGGAGAAAAACCGCCGGGGAGCAAGGACGCGGTGCGTTCTTCAGCGACAACCGGCCGGTTGGCGCAGGGCAGAGCGGATGGCGCTGTCCGCCGTGGGGTTGGCGCGTTCGCGCATCTGTTCCAGCATCCGCCGCGCTGCTGTCGTGCCGATGCGACCCAGGGCCAGGGCTGCCTCCGCCGCAGCGACCGCATCCGCGGGATCCGCCAGGGGGTCAGCCCCGAATGCAAGGGACCAGGCAAGGGCCTTCAGGGTCTTTTCGTCTTTCGCGCATCGCATGCCCGCGGTACGGGCAGCCTGCCGGCGCAGCGATGGATTCTTTTCGGAACCGTCAATCCGGGCCGCTACCAGGACGTCGATGGCGGGGTCTGCGCCAACGACGGCAGCGGAATCCAGGGCCCGGCCCACCACGATGGCGGAATCGTCCGCCAGGGCCCGGGCAACGAGGGGTCGACGACGGGTTTCGTCCAGCCCCGCCGATGCGGAGAGCACCAGCGCCCGCACCCGGGGCCAAGGGTCCTCCTGCAGGAAACCGAGGGCGTCTCCCCAATCGCCCTCTTCCATCCCGGCGAGGCCGATCAATGCCGCCATCCGCACGGCGACTTCCCCATCGCGCAGCGCATGGACCAGCGCCTGTCGCGCGGCAGGTTCATCGGTCCACCGGCGCAGGGCGATGATGGCGGTTTCGCGGAGGTACCGGTCCGGATCCCGCGCTGCCGCCAGAACAAGGGATGTCGCCTTCTTTTCCCTCGACCGCGCAACGATGCGCAGGGCCCGGAAGCGGGTATCGAAGTCTGTGGCCGCGGCATACATCTGCGCCGCCTGCGCGGCCGCCCGATCCACCAGGGAACGGCGCCTTGAGGCCACGTCGAGCAGATCGAAACAGGTGAGCATCGCTCCGGATTGCGCGGCGTCCGCGGCCCGCTGCAGCAGGGCGTCCCCCCGGGAACCGTCCGCACACGGCACCAGCGCCTCCCGCAGACGGGCCCGCCTCGCGGACGAACCGGTGCCCGCCCGGTCGACCAGCGCCCCGCAGGCTCCGTCGCCACCCATCTGCGACAGGAGGGCCATGGCCCGCATCGCCACGGCATCTTCCCGGTCGTCGAGGAATCCCGACAGGGCTGCCACCCCGTCCCGGCCGGCCCGGCCCAGGCCGCGTACGGCGTCCGCCACTTCAAATCCATCTCCGCGCACCGCCGCATCCGCCAGCATGGGAGCCCCTTCCCGGGGCGCCACATCCGCCAGCACCCGGGCCGCCCGCCGTTTCCCCGCGAGGGTCAGCGACGCAAACCGCTGTCCGATCTCCTTCACCACCGCCATTCCCGCCGCGCGCAGCAGCAGCACCGCCTGTTCTCCGAGGAGTGGGTCGTCCAGGGCGGCCACCAGCAGGGCGGGACCGTCCGGACCGTCAAATTCAGTCTGCACCCGCACTTCTCCCAGCGCCGTCCGGCGGGGTGACGACTGGACGTCCACGCCGCTGATGACCAGTGAAAAACAACGGGTTTTCACCGGCGCGGGCAGGGTGAACGCCGCGCGGGGAGCACCATCGGGAAGCACCAGTCGGAAAGCACTGTCTTCCGTGAGCAGCGCCAGTTCCCGGGGCGCAGCCGGTCCGTCCGTGCCTTTCCGGGGCACGTCGATCTCCAGTCCCGTCATGGCCCAGCCGTCCGAAATCGCCTGGAAGGTGACAAACTCCCCTCGGCCGGTGCCCGTACCCGGTGTCCACCGGGTCTGCCCATCGCTGTCCATGAGGGCGGACGGCGCCGAAAGAAACAGGGGATTGCCCTCATCTCCTTCCATGGAAGACACGGCGGCCGGCAGGGCAAACGGAATCGCCACCGTTGATGCCGCCGGGGCAGGGGTACCCGTCACCTCCACGGCGGAGGGCAGGGTGCGGAACACATCCGCCGGCAGGAACTTCCTCGTCGCCGGATCAAATATCTGCCGGAAGAGGAGGGGCAACCGGTCGCTGCCGCACAGGGAGGCTCCTTCATAGAGGACGCCTTTTTCGATATGGAACACGCCGTCACCGTCGGGATCTGCCAGGCGCGCATCCTCCCCGGTCCGCTCTCCCGGGTCCCCCGACAGCGCCGCGCTGCCCTGCCACGGAATGGACAGCTTTCCGCCATGGCGCCACAGCACCGCCCGCAGAGCGCCCGCCGGGGAGGACAGGGTGAGCTCCGCGCCTTCGCCCTGTTGCAACGATGCCGTCTTCACCGCTTCGAGGGTCGCATCGCGCCATCCGTCGACGGTCTTTTTTGCCAGTGTTTTTCCGTTGTGCTGCAGAGACAGGACGCCCTGCGACAGGATCAGGGTCGCGCCGTCCGCAAAGGCGTCCGCAACAGCGATGCGGGCCAGCAGCAGCACCGCCGCACCCGCGAGCAGGGCCGGTTTCACGGGTCCTCCCCGAACAGGCGCGCCACCTTCTGTTCCGCGGCCAGGAGTTCGTCAAACCGGCCATCGTGGCGGACGCGTCCCTCCTCCAGCACCAGCACGCGACCGGCCCAGCGCGCCGCTTCGGGCCGATGGGTGACCAGGATGACGGTCCGCCCGGACAGGCGGCGGTCCAGATTGGCGATCAGCGCCTGCTCCGTGTGGCCGTCCAGGGAGGCGGTGACTTCGTCGAGGAGGACGAGGGGGGCGTCGGAGAGCAGGGCCCGGGCCAGACACACCCGCTGGCGCTGTCCCGCGGAGAGGGAGCTGCCGGCGGGACCCACGGCCATCCCGAGCCCGTCGGCACCGGTAAAGGCCGTGACGCCCGCATCCGCGCAGGCCAGGGCCACTTCTTCGTCCGTGGCAGTCCAGCGGCCGAGGCGCACGTTCACCTCGATGGTGTCGTCAAAGAGGAACGGATTCTGGGTGACCAGGGCGGCGGGGCGATCGCATTCCACTGTCCCCGCGGCGGGCGCCAGGTATCCGGCGAGCACGTGGAGCAGCGTCGTCTTGCCGCATCCGGATTCCCCGGCCACGCAAATGCGTTCCCCTTTCGCCGCGCGGAACGTCAGGTTTGACAGCACCGGCGGATGATCGCCGTACCCGGCGGTGACGCCCGACACCACCACGCCGCCGCCCTGCCGACGGACGGCCGGATCCTGCTGCCGCGCGATGATGGGCTCCAGGCGGTCCAGAGCTGCGAGGCCCGTCTGCACCGAGTGGATGGCGCTGCCCAGGGCCCGCACGGGCCGGTAGAGCAGGAAGAGGGACGTGAAAAACGAGATGAACGCCTCCGGGGTCAGGGCCGCCGACGCGATCTGCTGGTGGGCGTACCACAGGGTGATGCCCAGGGCCCCGGCGCCGATGACCTCATTCAGGGGCGACGCGATGGCGCCCACCCGGGCCGCGGCCACGGCCTTTTCCGCCAGGGTCCGGTTGACCCGGTCGAACCGATGCTCCACGAATCGCCGGGCATCGAAGGCCTGCACCGTGAAGAGCCCTTCCCGCGTCTCTTCGACGGTTTTCGCCAGTTCGCCGTAGCTGTCGTAGAACTCCCCCTGCCGGTGCCGCAGCACCCGGCCCAGGCGGGCGATCAGCAGGGCGATGGGCGGAAAGGCCACGAGGCCCACGAGGCCCAGCTTCCAGGACAGGGACAGCGCCAGGGCGGCGAGGACCAGCACCTGCAGCGCCGCGCTGATGACCGACAGGGCGCCGGAGGTGACCGCGTGCTCGACGATCTGCGCGTCCACGGAAAATCGGCTCACCAGCTCACCGGCGGTACGGGCATCGAGCTGCAGGGGATTCGTGCGCAGCATGCCCGAAAACAGGGCGGCCCGCAGGTCCCGCACCACGTCCTGACCGGCCCGGATGACCAGGATCCGCTCCAGGTAGAACGCCAGGCCCTTGACCGCGGCGGCCCCCACGAGGAGTCCGCCGATGAGGGGTGCCGGGGCGTCCGCCAGCAGGAGGGAGGCCCGGGCCAGGAACCCTTCCACAGCGCCGGTGGCCGCACTTCCACCCTCGGACAGGAACAGGGACTTGATGACCGGTCCCACCAGCCAGGCGTAGGCCGCCGTACACAGGGCCACAATGGCCATGAACACCGTCGAGAGGAGCAGCAGAGGGAGTCGGGGACGCAGATAAGCAAAAATTCTGTAAAAATCCCGCAGGGTCGTAACAGAACTGAAAAGTTTCATGATTTCAACTTGTTATCTGTGTTTTTAGGCCCGTGTGGAGCCACCATAGCACATTTTTCTGCGGATGCACCACTAAAGTATTCCGCGCTGCAGCCGCAGATATCCGGGTCCCCGCAGGGACCCCGGCCATCGCGTTCGAAACCGGTGCAACAAGGGAGGGTGAATCCATGACAACCAGAAAAAGCAGACCGGCAAGCGAATTTGCAACGTTCAACATTGATCGGACCGCGCGATCCCAGGGCACCTGGTCCGCCTCCCGCCAGGATCCGGCGCTGGGACACTACTTTTCCGAACTCGCCAACCATCCCGTGCTCTCCGCCGAAGAGGAAATCGAACAGACAAAGCGGCTGTTTGATCTGGAGACCGCCAGGTGGTGCATCGTTCTGCGGGAACCCGCCCTGGTGTGCCGGATGGTGGACGATATCCGGGCCTGCCTGGAACCGGGCCAGACGCTGAGCGTCCTCGACGAACTGGACAAGGCCGCCCGGGCCTTTCACCGCGCACCTTCCATCACGACCGCCCGGCGGGCGAAATTCGCCGCCCTGATCCTCTCGGCCGCACCGGTCCTCCACGCGGCGGACCTTGATCGCAATTTCATCCACGCGGCCCAGCGCATCGTGGACGCGGCGGGTCGGGATCCCCTGCTCGGATCGCAGGCCACCTGGCGGGATCTCGCGGCGGATGCGGGACGGGCCGCTGCGCAGGTGCGCGCAGCCAAACACGCGTTCATCCGGGCCAACCTGCGGCTCGTGGTCTCCATTGCCCGCCGCTACGACAAGGGTCGCATGCCCCTCATCGACCTGGTGCAGGAGGGCAACATGGGCCTCATCAAGGCCGTGGAGCGGTTCGACTACAAACGGGGCTTCCGGTTCAACACCTACGCCACCTGGTGGATCCGCCACGCCATCGGCCGGGCCCTCGCCGACAAGGGACACGCGGTGCGGGTGCCGGTCCACGCCCTGGATGCCCAGCAGCGCCTCGGCCGGGCCGTGGAAGCCATCACCCGGCGACTGGGCCGCACCCCCACGGAACAGGAGCTGGCAAAGGAAACCGGACTGTCTCCCCGGAAACAGCGCAAGGTGCAGCGCCACCAGCTCTCCACGATCACTTCCCTCGACCGGGAAATCTCTTCCGCCGACGATCGCTCCTGGATGGATCTGCTGGCGGACGAAAAGAGCCCCTGCCCCTTTGAATCCACGCTGCTGGCGGCCTGGTCAAAAAACATGGGCACCGTGCTGAAGGTGCTCACCCCCATCGAGCAGAAAATCCTTTCGTGGCGGTTCGGTCTCGAAAACCGGGGCGAGGAGATGACCCTCAAGGAAATCGGCGCCCACTACAACCTCTCGCGGGAACGCATCCGCCAGATTCAGGAGCAGGCCATCGCCAAGCTGCGCCGCTGCCTCGAAACCGACGCCGCCTGATCGGCTGCTGTCGGTCAGCGTTCTCTCCACAGATCCGAACGACTTCATCCTTTGTGCGGCGGATGTTCAGGAATACGTTGTCAGGATACGGAGCATTCCGTCAATCGAGCAGACCCGCACATCGGCGGACAGCGGATATCCTTCTTCGACCGGTGCGACGACGAAGGCCTGCTCCAGGGCGAGATCCTTGCGGGATTCCCAGAATCCCCTCGTTACCGCGGGACTCAGCGATCGCACTGTCAAGAAGTGAACAAGTTACGTCCGTCCCCTAACGACCCGTTTTTTCTTTTCCGAGATCGCAGGACGCCGCTCGCGGGGAGGTTAAGAATGAAGTGTCACCGATTCGAATTTCCGGAATCAGACTGATTCGCAATGCCCGAAGTAATCATCACACAGCGGAAGGAAATCCGGACACTGTGAGTGGGTCGTGCAGGATTTGTAAGTGTCGGCCTCTTTCACCTCAGCCGGAAACGAACAAGCGTCTATTCCTGTCATGCAAGGCGATTCTGCTGTTCCGAAAAGATATGAACATTCATCCACAATCTCATAATCCATCGTGCATGTGCACCGACACTCGGTATTGTTTTCGGGATAGATGTCCGAAGTACAGGAAAACCCGTAAACTTTGCCGTCGGAACAACGAGTGTGTCTGATTCCATAGTCGGTGCAGTCAAAGCTGAGTGAGATAACCGCTGCGGCGTCGGGATAACACTCCAACTCGGAATCCATCGTCTCCTCGGTTTCCGTATCCGTTTCTGTTTCCGTATCCGTTTCTGTATCCGTTTCTGTATCCGAGTCGGTGTCGGTGTCGCTGTCCGCGTCACCGTCCGTGTCGCTGTCCGTTCCGGGCTCAGTGCACCCCCAGGCGGAAACACTGAATCCGACCCCTGCAATCAGCCAGAATATTTTTTTCATAGAGATGGCCTTTCTTTCTGTCGTTCTTCTTCACTATCAAGTGCGATCCAGAAAATAAAACGGGTTTCTTTTCTGCTGTTTGAACATAGGACGGATTAAGCCCTTTTCCTGCTGTCTGAAAGTCATCGTTTCTTCCATCCCTCCGTCTCGTTTCTGTCATCTTGAAGGAGATCGTACATGCTTTGCCGGGATGAATCAGGGACGGACGTAACTTGTTCACTTTTTCCTGCTTCGTTTGAGAACGATGACTCTTGACCCACGCCCCGAACGGCGCATGCACCTTTCGCGTCAGCAGGCCGATGGGGTCGGTGCCCAACTGCATTACAAGATGAATATGAGATGACATCAGACAATATGCGACGATGCGTCCATCATGAGTCGCAGCCGCCTTGCCGAGTAAGTCCAGATACCTTTCTCGCGCGCCGTCCATGTCCAGGTAGTACCGTTTATCGTGAAATTGAGAAATGACGTGAAACAGTCCTCCCGTCACATGAATTCGTGCGTATCGCGGCATACGAAACCCTACGACCTGAGGCACCCACTATCAAGAAGTGAACAAGTTACGTCCGTCCCCTAACGACACTAGCGACCACCGAGGTCGTAGCACGAATTGACTTCTGCGTAACACCGGTATATCGTTCCGGTCATGAATCCGCCGGTCCGAACAATTTTTCTTTTGTTTGCAATGAGTTACGGAATCGTTACGGAGGTTCGGGCCGGGGATTCCGACGCTGCGGAATATGAAACGACGGTGGCGGCCCGGCCCATTCCCGACTCCGCCGGTGCGGCAACGGTGACGGCCCGGCAGATCGAAGAGGCCCGCCCCGCCTCCGCGGACGAGCTGCTCGGCATTCTCCCCGGCGTGGAAATCGTCCAGCACGGCTCCGAGGGCAAGGGGCACCAGATCCTCCTGCGGGGATTCGACGCGGCCCACGGCAGCGACGTGGAAGTGACGTTTGCCGGGATATCCCTCAACGAACCATCCCACGTGCACGGCACCGGCTATCTCGACCTGTACGGCATCATTCCCGAGGTCATCGCGCGGATGGACGTGTTCCGGGGCCCGTTTCTGCCCGGCCAGGGCAACTTCGCCACGGCGGGCACCATCGCCTTCTCGCCCGGCGTCCCGGACGGATGGGGGCCCTTTGTTTCCCGGCTCGAAGCGGGTGTGCGGGGCAAGGCGCGGGCGGTGGTGATGGCGGCGCCCTCATCGCCGTCCCGGTTCATCGCGGCGGAGGCGGTGACGGACCGGGGATTTGCACAGAACCGGCGGGCGAGGCGGGCGGTCCTCATGGGGCAGATCGATCGCCGGCTGCGGCGGGGCGCGGTGCTCTCCGCGCTGATGAGCGCCCAGACGGCCCGGTTCGAAACCCCGGGGGCCATGGCCCTGTCGGCGGTGAATGACGGGACCCGCGGATTCTACGATTCCCGCGATCCGGCGGGGCAGGGACTGTCCGATCGGCTCCTCGGCCGGCTGGGCTGGCAGCGCGACAACGAACGCACGGACGCGGAGCTGTTCGCCTACGGCATGGCGCGCCGGTTCTCCCTCACGGAAAATTTCACGGGACGCCTGCAGTACAGCGACGAAGGGGATCGCCGCACCCAGGCACAGCAGGGCGGCACCGCCGGGCTCTCCGCGCTGGTCGATCATTCGTTCGACCGCCGGATACGTCTGGCGTGGCGCAGCGGCGCGGGCTGGCGGATGGACGCCTTCCACCAGAAGGAGACGCAGGTGGACGACACCGGCCATCCCTGGCTGACGAACCGGAGCAACCGGGCCGTTCTCCATTCGCTGCACGCCTTCACGGGCCTGCGGATATCCCCGTGGGACAAGCTTGCGCTGTTTCCCTCCATCCGCCTCGACATGGCGTTCTTCGACGTAGCGGATCGTCGGACGGACAAACAGGACAGCGCAATCTTCGTCGTTCCCTCCCCCCGGATGACCATCGCCCTGCCCCTGCACCGCGCCATCACCCTGTTTGCCGACTACGGCCGGGGTTTCCGAATGCCCGAAGCCCGGTCCATTCTCGCGCCCGAACCCTCGTCCGTGGAGGACGTTGCGCTCTCCCGCTACGAGGGCGGTGCGCCGGAGCCTTCTGTCGCCGATGCCGTGGAAGCGGGCGCCGAAGTGACGCCGCTCTCCCGGCTGTCCTTCAAGGTGACGGGCTTCTTCGTGTGGATGGAGCGGGAAATGCTGTTCGATCACGTGAGCAACATGAACATCGAACAGGACGGCACCACCCGCCTCGGAGTGGAGCTGGAGGCCGCGTTCGCACCTCTTTCCTGGCTGCGGCTGGAGGCGGATGCAACGGCCGTGCGCGCGCGGTTCCGCCGATCCGGTCATCCGGTGCCCGGTGCGCCCTCGGCCATGGGCAACGCCCGATTGCGCGCCGGCGAAGACAGAGGGCCCCACGGCAGCGCGGAGGTGTTCTGGATGGGGCGCAGAAACCTGGCCCACGGCGCGTCGGTGCAGGGATACGGCGTGCTGAACCTGGACGCGGGCTGGCGATTCAAGCGGTACGACATCACGGCCGTGCTCGACAACGCGCTGAATGCCAGGGTGATGGAAGGGGCCTATCACTTCGCGTCGCAGTTCGGCGACGAACCCCGCAGCGTCATTCCCGAAATTCAATACGTGGCAGGCCCGCCACTTTCACTGCGCGTGGTCTTCACGCTGTATCTGTAAAAAATGGAGACTGTGTCATGATCAGAAAAACGATTGTCAGTTTCATTGCGCTGAACGCGATCCTGTTCGGATTTGCCGTCTGCTCGCCTTCGGGGGATGAACCCGTTCAGGTGGAATTCCCTGTCACGGCGGACGGCGGCGGCATCGCGGTGTGCACCACGGCCCTGCGCTGGGAAGTGACCGTGACGGATTTCGTCGTCGCAATAAAGAATCTGGAATTCACCATCGAAGGCGAAACCCACGCGTCACTGCTGCGGCGGATTTCCGACGTCATCGTGCCATCCGCCCTTGCCCACCCGGGACACTACGCGGGCGGGGATGTGACCGGCGAACTGGCCGGCGAATGGGTCATCGACTTCGTCAACGGCACGACCCTCGTACCCGGCACGGCGGTGCTGCTGGAGGGGGACTACAACGGAATGAACCTCTGGTTCGCTACTGCAACGGCGGCCGGCAGCCCGGCGGACCATCCGGTCATCGGCCACACGGCGTACATTGCGGGCACGGCGACGGACGGCACATCGACGGTTCCGTTTGAAGCCTTCATCGACATGGAAGGCGAGGTGCGGATGGTGGGCGGCGTGTTCGAGCTGGTAGTCGACGAAGACACGGAGGCGTCCCTCGTGCTGCAGGTGCAAACCATCGACCCATTCGAGAACGACACGCTGTTCGAAGACATCGACTTTGCCGCGCTGCCCGTCAACGGCGACGGCGTGGCGCAGATGGCGGCCGGGGACGCGGCCCACAACATCCTGATGCGGACCCTTGTACGACATGATCACTGGGCGGTCGTCGCCCTTTAAACTGGAAGGAAAAGACAGATGAAAAAAGAAATTGCATGGATGAAGACAATGTTGCTCGCGGCGCTGGTCATGAGTGCGTGGGGATGCGGCGAAGAAGAGGCGGTCGGCGAGGGCACCCTGTCGCTGGAGATCTGGGGAGAAGAATACATTGAAGAGGAAATCCCCGCTGCGGATTTCGAAGACGGCTGGGGCATCACGTATACGAAGTTCCTGGTGAATGTCAGCGACATCGCCGCTGCGCAGGACGGATCGGATCCGTCGCTGACGGCGCCGGAAGCGAAGATCTGGGATATGACAATGGTCGGGCCTCATGCCATCGCACAGGCAGATGTGGAAGCCGGCGACTACACCCATACGGCGTATGTCATCGCACCGGCGGACGGCACAAGTGCCGCGGGCAATGCGGCGCCAGCGGATGTGCAGCTCATGAACGACAACGGATACTCAGTGTACGTCGAAGGCAGCGCCACGGACGGCACTGTGACAAAGACCTTCGCCTGGGCCTTTGACACGGCGACGACGTACGACCCCTGTCACTCCATCGGCGCGCTGGAAGACGGCGGAACGGCGACCATCCAGTTGACCATCCACGGCGATCACCTGTTCTACGACAGTGCGGTGAGCAGCGATCCGGTGCTGCGGTTTGCCGAAATCGCTTTAGCAGACGCGGACGGGGACGATGCAGTGACGCAGGCGGAGCTGGCAGCGTTCAGCCTGAACACCCTCGCCACCCACGGGGTGGGCAGCCTCGACATCGACAACATGTGGGACTACATCCACCACATGACCACCACCCTGGGCCACATCGACGGCGAAGGCCACTGCGACATGCAGTAGTCCGTTTCATCCGTCCTCGACAGGGGAAACTACTGAAGATAAGCGCAGGAAATCCAGACGTGCTCACTGTCGCTGCAGTTATCGTAGCCCAGGCCGCCGTTGTCGCATTGCAGGAGGCTGGTCTCCGTACCATAGCAGTATACATCATCGAGCCAGAACGAATCGCCTGAGCTGTAATTATAGCCGTCCGTGTAGGTTCCTGTGGTCGCGGCGCCGAACAATTCCCGGCAAACAACCTGGGTATTGTAGGTCGTCCAACCATCGTCGCACACGCCCCGTACATCGCCCCCGTTGTTGAACATGAGGACGCCTTCCATGGCTGTGCTGCCGCCCACGAGACTCAGGCTTGACGTGCCGCATACGCCGCAATCGCCGGGACACGTGCTGCAGGTCTCTGTGCCGTTGCACGCACTGTCGCCGCAGTAGGGCGTCACCACACACGTGCCGCAATCGCCGGGACACGTGCTGCAGGTCTCCGCCCCCGAGCAGACGCTGTCTCCGCAGTAGGTCGCCGTCGTGCCGCAGGCCACCCAGATATGCTCGCTGGCGCTGCAGTTATCGTAGCCCCATCCGCTGTTGGAGCACTGGAGAATGCTGCTCTCCGTGCCCAGGCAGTACACGTCGTCGAGCCAGAATACGTCATATCCGGCCAGATTGTAGGTTGTGTACGTCCCCGTGGTGACGCCGAACAGCTCCCGGCACAGCACATTCGTCTCGGTCTGGGTCCAGCCGTCATCGCAGATCCCCCGCAGCTGTCCCCCGTAATTGACCATCACCACACCCTGCGAAGACGTACTTCCGTACATCAGCATGACATCCGCATCGCCGTCCGCATCCGTGTCGGTGTCGGTGTCCGCATCGCCGCCGGGGGTGTAGGAACAGGCCGCGGATCCGTTTGATGCGGTGCAGTACATGGACTGATCTTGACAATCAACGACGTCGCTCCACTCGAGTCCGCCGCTACCGCCGAACATGCCGCCGCCGCCCGCTTCGCCGCAGTACTGGAGCACCGATCCGTCACAGCGCGTGGCCCCTTCCGTGGAACATCCACCGTCATCGTCTTCCTCTTTGCAGGATCCGGTCAGCAGTCCGGTGGCGAGAATGGCAAGAATCAGTATTTGCTTCATCGTTCTTTCTCCCTGGTAAGGACGGTTCAAAAGCAGACCGTCGGAATTTCACCTCAACGGTTTGACTACAGTATACACGAAAAAATTGCCGCGGATTTGGGAGTGGCATTTTTTTTCCCCCTGATTACAATTATTCGTCATGAACACAGACCAACGGACGTGGATGATTCGCTCCAATACCGGCGAAGTGACCGGTCCCCTGGGTGAAGAGGAGTTTCAGGAAAAGCTCCGGGCCGGCGAAATTCCCTTTTTCTACGACATCCGGAGCAGCGCGATGACGGACTGGAAACCCCTGGTCAAGGTGATCAGCGAGGACAACTCCTTCCATCGGGCCTCCACCACGCCGCCGCCCCCTCCCCCTGAAGACAAATAGATCCTCATGTTCCGGATCACGACCCTGTGCGAGAATACGGCCACCTTCGGGGCGCTGGCGGAATTCGGCCTCTCCATGCTCGTGGAAACCGATGGGGCGCGTTTTCTCCTCGACACGGGAATGACCCGGGTGGCCGCCGACAACGCCCGCACCCTCGGCGTATCCCTGCAAAACCTGGACGCCATCGTCCTCAGCCACGGACACGTGGATCACACGGGAGGACTCGCCGCGGTGCTGGAATTGACCGGCCCCGTGCGGGTCGTCGCCCATCCGGACATCTTCACTCCCCGCTTTTCCGGCAGCCGTCCCGCCCCCCATGACGACATCCGCATGCCCCTTTCGCGGGAGGCATATGAGCAGATGGGTGCCCGGTTCGAGCTGTCCCGCGAACCGGTGGCGTTTGCGCCCGGCTGTTTCACCACCGGCGAAGTGGCCATGACCTCCGACTTTGAATCCATCGACGACGGGCTGACCGCGGAAATGGACGGCCGACGGATGCAAGATCCCCTCCGGGACGATCTCTCCGTGGCGGTCAGGACATCCGCGGGGCTTGTTGTCCTGTCGGGCTGTGCCCACCGGGGAGCGGTGAACACCATCGAACAGCTGCGGACCGTCACCGGAGAGCGCCGCCTGCGCGCCATTGCCGGTGGACTGCACCTGTCAAGGGCATCGGCGGACCGCATTGCGCGGACCGTGGAGTTCCTGCGAAAGGCCGATCCGGAGACAGTGGCCTGCGCCCACTGCACGGGGCTCACCGCCATGGGCGCCCTGGCCGCGGCATTCGGCGTTCGGTTCAGGCCCTGCCATTCCGGCACAGTGCTGAATCTGTCAGGAGTGTAACGATTTCATTTTCGTCAAAACTTCTTTTATCATACCGAAATAATTGCTTTTTTCTGATATGTTGTTCATGATAATTGTCATAAATTATCTGATTTATGGTCATAAATTATTTGTAATTTCAATGTGACGGTTCTTCCCATACACTGTCCCGGCCACCAAAGGAGCACCCGATGCGCTACGGACGATTTGACGACGAACAAAAAGAATACGTGATTGAGCGGCCCGATACGCCCCGCCCCTGGAGCAATTACATCGGCAACACGGTGTACGGCGGCGTGGTCACCAACAACGCGGCGGGCTATTCCTTCTACCGCTCCGCCGGCCAGGGCCGCCACACGCGTTTCCTGTTCAACGCCCTGCCGGGCAACTACACGGGGAAATTCGTCTATCTCTTCGACGAAGAAACGAAAGACTACTGGTCCACATCTTGGATGCCCGTGGGAAAACCCCTCGATGCATTCAAGGGGGAATGTCGCCACGGCGCCGGCTACACCATCATCACCGGGGAATACGCGGGCATCGCGTCAAAGGTGACCTATTTTTCGCCCCTCGACACCACGAGCGAGGTCTGGAAAATCGAAGTGACCAACCGATCGGACAAGCCGCGCCGCCTCCGCGTGTTTCCCTTCCTGGAACAGGGCTGCAACTGGAACGCCATCGACGATCAGAACAACCTCCAGTACACCCAGTACATCGTAAAGGCCGACGTGGTGGACGGCATCCTCGACATGGGCAGCAACGTGAACATGCCCGAGGATCCCGACCACTTTGAAAACAAGGATCAGGCACGGCACACCTACATGGCCCTGTGCGGCGCCAGCGCCGCGGGTTTCGACACCCAGCTCGAATCGTTCATCGGCATGTACGGCACCTACGCGAAGCCGGAGGCCGTGATGAACGGCCGGTGCACGGGATCTCTCGCCGTGGGCGACAATCCGTGCTTTGCCCTGCAGGTGGACCTGGCGCTGGCCGCCGGGGAAACAAAGGCCTTTGCCGTCGTGTTCGGCATCGGCAAGGCCGGCGTGGAGGGAAAGAAGGCCGCCGCCGCCATGGCCACCATGGACCGGGTGGATGCCGCCCTCGCAGCGGTGAAGCAGTTCAATCGCGCCTGCCTCGACAACTTCACCGTGCACACGCCGGACCCCATCTTCAACAGCATGATGAACATGTGGAGCCCCTATAACTGCATGATGACGTTCTACTGGTCGCGCACGGCGAGCATGGTGTACGCGGGGGAGCGGGACGGGCTGGGGTTCCGGGATTCCCTCCAGGACATGCTGGGCGCCATGGCCCTCGACACGGCAGAGGCGGGACGACGCATCGAACTGCTGCTCACGGGCCAGCTGGCCAACGGCGGCGCCATGCCTGTGGTCAAGCCCTTCGCCCACCATCCGGGCCATGAGAAAGAACCCGAACACTATCGCGCGGACGACTGCATGTGGTTCTTCAACGCGATTCCCGAATACGTAAAAGAGACCGGCGACATCGCCTTCTACCGGAAGGTGCTGCCCTTTGCGGACAAGGGAGAGGCAACGGTGCTCGGCCACCTGCGACGGGCCATCCAGTTCAACCTCGATCGCCTGGGCGCCCACGGACTGCCCTGCGGCCTCCACGCGGACTGGAACGACTGCCTGCGGCTGGGCGAAAAGGGTGAAACGTCGTTTGTCGCCTTCCAGCTCCGCTTTGCGCTGCGCGAATACATCGCCATTTCCGACATGCTCGACGAGCCGCAGGAGGCTGCCTGGGCCCGGAATATCCTCGCCGATTACGATCGGACCCTGGACGCGCAGGTATGGGACGGGGAGTGGTATCTGCGGGCCTACCGCTACGACGGCCTGAAATTCGGTTCAAAAGAAAACGAAGAGGGCTTCATCTTCATGAATCCCCAGGTCTGGGCCGTCATCAGTGGTCACGCGCAGGGTGAAAAGGCGCGGCAGTGCATCGATGCCATGGATCGCCACCTGTTCACGGAACACGGCGTCATGCTGAGTGCGCCGCCATTTGTTAAAACCGATCCGAAGGTGGTGCTGGCCGTGCTCATGAATCCGGGCACCAAGGAAAACTGCGCCATCTTCAACCACACCCAGGGATGGGGTGTGATGGCCCAGGCGATCCTCGGTCGGCCGCAGAAGGCGTGGGAATACCTGAAGGCCATCCTGCCGGGCTTCTACAACGACCGGGCGGACGTGCGCCAGACGGAACCCTACGTGGTCGCCCAGACCACCATCTCCCGCTACAATCCCAAGTTCGGCGCGGCGCGCTGTCCCTGGCTCTCGGGCAGCGCCACCTGGAACTACTACGCGGCCACCCAGTACATCCTGGGCGTGCGTCCCGACTACGACGGACTGCGCCTCGTTCCCTGCCTGCCGCAGGAGTGGCGCGAAGTCACCGTGACCCGCCGCTTCCGCAACAAGGATTTCCACATTACCATCCGCAACGGAAAACAGGGCGTCGGCGTGAAGACCCTCACCTGCAACGGCGCCCCGGTGTCCGGGGATCTGATTCCCGTCTCCCTGTTCAAGGACAGCAATCAAATCATCGTCGAGCTGAACTGAGGGCCATCAGACCGGAACGCTGAGGCAGGATGCGGTTGATTTCCAATTCAGATATCGGACAATGCGGCCACCGGCATGAACGAACTCTGGCAGAATCCGTGTTTCCGCAGGACAGGCATTCTCTTTCCCGCTGTTGCCGCTCTTGTGGTATCTCTGACGTCCGCATGCAGCGGGCCAATGGTGACCTACAACACCAGTGACTGGGTGGTTTCGCAGCAGGCCCGGTTGAGCAATCAGACATTGAATGTGAATTTTCTGCAGGATGCGCGGCGGCAGAATCCCCTCAATCGCCCGGCCTTCGACAGGAAAACGCCCACGGACGTGAACCATCGGAAGGTCTGCGTGAACAGCGAGCACCGGTATGAAGGGGGAAATGTGGCCGCCCAGGTGACCCGGATGATCGCCGCTCACATCCGTGCGGAAAAGGTCTTTGCGGCGGTGTCGACCGGCAATCCGGCATATGGAGATCTGCAGATGTCCGGTGTGCTGCAGCTGTTCTACGGCCAGCAGGACGTGAACTATACGGATGTCGTCGGCGCCGTGCTCGGCGGGCTGATCGGCTCTGCCATTGCCTCCAGCGCGAAGAGCATGGGCATCGTACAGATTCAGATCACCGGCATAGAAATCCACGATCGCTCCGGCCGGCTCATTGGACGGCTTCCGGATATCAGCGGTTCATTCCAGGGCGAGTATCCGGCCGATTCAGACTGCCGTCGAATCTACCATCATGTGAACAACGCGCTGGGAAAGCTGGTTTCCAGATGGCTTCCCCGGCTGAAGGATGCCGTCCGCGGCGGCTTTGTACTCCCTCCCGCATCTCCATCGTCATCGCCAGCCGTTGCGGGTTCGCCGCCACCGTTCCTCGTGGTACCCGCCCCTCGATCCCGACCGGCAGGTCCGGACGAGCAGCTGCTGGCGGCCTGCTCCGAGGGCCTTCAGTTCCTGGAAGATCGCTGTGTCAGTCCCTGCAATCCGCCCTGTGGAGAAAACGAAACCTGCACGCGAAGAGGATTCTGCATTCCCGCGCGATAGCGGAAAACTTCAGGTTGTCCGCCAGTCATCCCCGGGCATGATGCGGCACATGAAGGCATCGAACAGCGGGATTGTGACAGTGGTTGCTCTCATCTCTTCGCAACTGAAATGGCAGGGAGGAAATAATAGTATCAAAAAATCGTATTTGGATTGTATTTGACAATTTGATACCAGAGGTTAAATATTGTTTGCATGGTCATTTTTCGCAACATTATCAGCGAGTTAGAAGCGGACGCGGACCGTTCTGAGATTGTGGTTCTTCTCGGACCGCGGCAGGTGGGAAAGACCACGGTCATGCTTGAGTTGGAACGGCGTCTTCGCGAGCGCGGCCGGAAAACGGCATTTTTCGATCTGGAACAACCGGGAATCCTGGCCGGCTTCAATCGCCCTGACGCCGAGATTGTCGAGCGACTTCTCAGCGCGGCAGAAGTGATATTCATCGACGAGTTCCAGTATCTGCCCAACGCATCATCCCTTCTGAAAGCGGTGTACGATTCTCGACGAGGAATCAAAGTCTTCTGTTCAGGATCGTCTGCCATTGAGATTCATTCCCATCTCAAGGAAAGCCTGGCCGGTCGACGACACCTTGTCCGGATGTTTCCCATGACCTGTGTGGAGCTTGCGCCGATCGGTCGAACTTTTGCGGAATATCTCGTTTATGGTGGTATGCCGGGGCTTCTCAACGCCGACGATGATCTGCGAAGGCAGCGGATTCTTGAAGAGCTTCTCGGAAGCTATATCTTCAAAGACGTGAAGTCGCTGATCCGGGAAGAAAATCTCCGGGCATTCAACCACTTCATGTATCTGCTGGCTCAGAATCAGGGTTCGGTGGTTTCGGTACATTCGCTTGCGAGCGAGGTGGGGCTGTCTTCTTCTTCGTTGAACCGATATCTGGACATTCTCGAATCCACGTATGTGAATTTCCGGGTTCCCAGCTATTCGTGCAATCTGGGCAATGAGTTGAAAAAATCGTTCAAGACGTATCTATATGACAACGGTATGAGAAACAGCATTCTCAAGGATTTCTCAGCGCTTCATACGAGATCCGACAAAGGCATTCTCCATGAGAGTCATGTCTTTCTGACCCTGCTGGCGCGTCGGCTTCCCAACGAGGAAATCCGTTTCTGGCGCACTCGGGAAGGCGATGAGGTGGATTTTGTCCTTGTCCGGGATCGCCATCCGATTCCCATCGAAGTAAAGAGCGGGGTAAGCGGCGCTGTGATCCCGAAGGGCCTGGGCCGATTCCTCAAGCGATACCAGGTTCCTCACGCATTTGTAATCAATGAAACATTGTCGACACAGATTCAGCCCGACGCCACGGTGATTCATTTCATGACGTTCGATGAGTTCAGCAGGTTTGCCGCAGAACCGCAGGTTTTCAACAGTTTTCAGTGATCAGTCATTTCCCCGCGCACCCAATGTGATTGTCGGCGATCTGCCTCGGTTCAGAACGCCAGACTGTCGAGGGAACTCTGATCATCGAGGGCCAGCATCGGCCTGAATGCGTGCGGGTGCAGTGACGGTCGTTGTTGAAAAGGTCATGCCCTTGCCGTGCAGTATGGATCACCGCTTTCGCGGTGATGACGGGCGGGGCCGGGATGACGACGAGTCGGCCTCTCAACTCACGCGCCGGCGCTGTAATCGAGTTTCAGTTGCGAAGGCGAGCGCGCTGCGGCGATCCCGGAAATCGATGAACTGATTTCTTCGACCCGGATTCTGCGAATTCAGAAGATCAGGCGGAAGGCGGTGGCGGTGCCATCGGCGCCCCTTGTGCCGGACTGGCCGGGCGAATAGCCCCCGGCGCCACCCCGGCCGGGCTGGGGAAGGGCGTCCACCCGGTTGTTCTCCTGCAGCAATTGCCAGTACAGCAGCTCGCCGTCGCTCAGGGGACCTTGAAATACCACGTGGAAACCGGACACGCTGCCGCCGGCCCCGCCGCCGCCTCCTCCTCCCGCGCCGCCCCGCCCGCCGTCGCCGCCCCGCCCGCCGTTGCGCGCGCACCAGAAATTGCCGTCGCCGCCCATCCCGCCGTTGCCCGCCGCACCGCCCCCGGCACCGCTGCCACCGTTGCCGCCGTCGCCGGGCTCCCCGGGCACCACCTGCACGTTTTCGAACACCGGACCGACGGTGTCCGTCAGGATCAGCACCACGCCGATGACGCTGCCGCCGCCGCGTCCGCGCCGTCCCCCCGGCATCCCGCAGCCGCCGCTGCCGCCACCGCCCCCGGCGCCGCCGAGCTGATCCCAGCCCGCGTTGGAACCGCTGAGGACGTCGTAACCGTTTCCCGCTGTTCCGCCGCCGCCCCCGCTGCCGTTGGTGCCACCGCTGCCGTCCGTGCCGTCCGCCGCGACCCACAGGCCCGTCGCCCCGTTGAACACCGCATTCCAGGACAGGCCGCCCTGGCCGCCGCCGCCGTCCGTGCCCCGTCCGCCGTCGCCGCCGTCGTCCCCTTCCCGCCGCAGGGTGGGGTTGTCGTCGCAGAAATTGCTGTTGTAGCGCGTAGTGGGCGCGTCGAAGGTCACGTCGCCGGCCGCGCCGGGAGCGGTCCCCTGCCCGGGCGAAGCGGTGGGATTGGGCACCGCATCCGCGTACACCGCGGCAAAATCGCACACGCCGTTCACCGTGAAATCCGAGCACCCCGCGTTGCCGCAGGGCAGATCGATGACGCATCCGGTGGCCGGACAGACCGATCGCCCGCCGTGCCCACCGGAGATGGTGGACCCGTCCGTGGGGCACACTTTTACGCCCCCCGTCGCCTGGGCGGTTGACTGATTCGCACAGAATGCGGTGCCCGCCGAAAATCCGTCCTGTCCGGCCGCGCCGTTCACGCCGTTCAAGGAAGCCAGAGAGGCAATGCCCATCTGCGCCAGCACCGAGGCCGCCGGGGTGCCGTTAGCGCCGTCCGAGCCGTTGCCCGGTGCCACGATCAGATCCCGCAGGTGCAGAGCGTCCGTACTGTTCTCCACAACAACGGCCGTCGATCCCTGTCCCGCCGACAGAGCGTCCGATCCGTCCACGGTAAATCCCGCAAATTCCGTGAACTGGTCGATGTCCTGCGCAATGAGGGAGGGCAGGCCGCCGTTTGACGGTCCGCCGGTGATGAAGGAAGTGAAGAACACGAGGTCCCGGTCGCCGAAATCCGCCCGGTAGCCGCCGAATACGGACACGCCGTTGCGCAGGGACACCGTTTCGGCATAGTCGCCCCCGGCCACGAACACGACCCGATCCTTTGCGGCGGCCAGGGCCATTCCCCGATCGATGGTCCGCACTGGGGCGGCAAGGGTGCCCGGGTTTGTGTCGAGACCGCCCGGGGACACGTACACCCAGTCGCCGGTGTCGTCGATGTCGCCGTCGCAGTCCCCGTCCACGCCGTGGGCGGAAGGGGGCCACGTGCCGGCGGTGAATACGCATTCACAGCCCGTCAGGAGAGACCCGTCCATGTCGAGGAAGCCCTCTTCGCATTCCCGCACGCAGGCAGGAACCCCGTCCACGGACCGGCAGGAGGACTGCAGGTGCGGGGCCGTCGCGTAGCAGGGAACGTGGCAGGCGCCGCAGTGCTCGTCGTGGAGGTACTGCCCGTCCACCGCAAAATCCTCGTCCGTCAGGCCGTCGCAGTCATTGTCCGCGCCGTCGCAGCTCTCCGTCGCGATGACCACGCAGGGCGACAATGTCTCCCCGTCGCAGATCGCCTGGCCCGGACAAAACAGGGTGTTTCCGGGATCCGCCACCAGACAGGCCATCGTGTCGCCGGCGTCTTCGGGTCCGCATCCGCACAGCCCCGTCCGGGGCCGGCAGGTGGAACCGTTTCCACCGGCGTGGCAGGTGAACCCGTCGGGGCAGTCCCCGTCGGATGCGCAGCCGGGAAGGCAGAAGTTTCCGGTGTCGAGGGCGATGCAGGTCGACCGGGAATCCACCGCCGCGCAGTCCCGGTCTGATCCGCAGGGCAGGCAGAGGGCGACGCCGTCGGGCACGCACCGCTCCGTCCCCTCCGGTCGGGTGCCCGGCGGACAGGAGACCACCTCGCACACGGCGCCCCCGGGCCGGACCGCGCAGCGCACCGTTTCCGCCGTGGGCAGCAGGTCCCGGCAGTCCCGCCCGCAGGCGCCGCAGTGTTTCGGCGAACTGTAGGTGCCGCTGTCGCTGACAAATCCGTTGTCGACCATCCCGTCCAGATCGTCGTCTTCGTAGTTGCAGGTCTCCTCCCGTCCCTCCGCGGCCTGATAGCAGGCGGTGAGCAGGAGGCCCGCGCACAGGAGCAGTCGCTCAATCCGCATGGACATCCGTCACCTCCCCGGCCGCTCCGGCGCCTCCCGGGGTGTTGCCGCCGCCCCCGTCCCCGCCGCTGCCCCCCGTCCCGGAAATGAAACTGTTGGCATTTCGCAGCGCCGCAACGATGCCCGGAAAGCTGCCCGCGTCCTTGTCGAGCCAGATGCCCACCGCGGACCCTCCACAACCGCCGCCGCCACCGCCGCCGCTGCCCCCCGTGCCGCCGGAACCACCCCGCCCGCCCGCCGTGGCCGCGGACAGGGTGGGGATCGTCTGTTCGTCGGGCTGCAGTGCGCCGCCCTGCCCACCGGTGCCGCCGGAACCGCCGTTGCCCCCATTGCCGCCGCTGCCGCCGTTGCCGCCCGACGCGGTGCGGATGGTCAGATCCGCCAGCGTCCAGGGTGACGCCGGCCGTTCTGCGCCATCCGTGTACTGGACCAGAATGCCGATGGAAGGGCTCCCCGCCCGACCCGGTTGACCGCCGTTGCCGCCACATCCGCCGCCGCCGCCACCACCACCACCACCGCCGATGCCGTCGGCAAACGTGCATCCCGCCTGCCATTCCACAAGGGCGCTGCCCCCCGCACCGCCGCCGCCCCCTCCACCGCCCGCGGTACCGCTGCTGCCGTAGGAAGCCCCTCCCGGCCCCCAGATACCGGCAGAAATCACTCCCAGCGATTCCGAACAACCGGCGCCTCCGGACCCGGGCGTGCCGCTGCCGCCGTTGGCCCCGTCCCCGGAGGTGCTGTAGGCTCCGTCGACAATGAAGTCCGCGAGTCCGCAGCACACCGACTGAGGGCATCCTTCGTAGGAATAGAGGGGCGCCCGCGCGTCGTAACCGCCCTGACCACCGGACCCACCGGCGCTGCCACCGCCCGGGCTGCCGCCTTCCTGCACGTGATAGATGCTCTCCGGACAGCGGGACGTGCCCCCTCGACCGCCGCCGGCGCTGACGCCGCCGCAGACATTGGCCCCGCCGCTGCCCCCCGGAACGGCGTTGTCGTCGGTGAACAGGCAGGCGTGGGCGGCATTTTCATCTGCGACCGCGGGTCGTCCGCCGTCTGCCCCATCTGCGGCCGCCGCGCCGTTGGCCCCGTTGGTTCCGTGGGCCCCGTCCGCGCCGGAACCCGCCGTCACAGAAGATCGCACCAGATAAAACCAGCTGCCACAGTCCTGCAGGAGGACCCCCACTGCCGGCAACCCTGCCGTCGTGGATGAGGCACCGACAAAATGAATGCCCTCCGCGCCGGTTCCCTCGTCAGACCACCCCACCGCCTCTGCCACCAGCGCCGCACCCAGGAACGCGTCGTCAAAGCCCGGCGCCGTGACCACCGTGGGATGGGCGTCCGCCGACAGGGAGAGAAAGTCGTCGCCGTAACCGCCGTGGAGGAACACGCCTTGCGCCAGCTCCACCGTTTCGCGGTAATTGCCTCCGGCGATGTACACGTGGGGCCGGGGCATTGATGTCTCGAGGGATTGGGCGGCCAGCGCCACCGCATCGTTGATGGAGGACATGGGACGCCGCGGGGAGCCGGGGTTGTCCGGACTGCCGTAGACGGACACGTAGACGCCCTCGTCGACCACGCCGTCCGCCCCGTCACAGTTCGAATCGATGGGAAAGGACCCGTCCACGGGACCGGGGGCGTCCGACAGGGATACCACCGGACACTCGCATCCGTTGAAGGAGATGAGGTCCGCGTCCACAAAATCCCCCGGCTGCACCCCGTCCAGGATGTCCGCGCAGCGGATGGTGCAGACGGGATCGATGGCCGGACCGCCGCAGATGAGGTCGTCCGTGCCGGGCTCCGCCGCCGTGCAGTCGACACCGCAGGCGCCGCAGTGGTGAATGCTGGCGGTGTAGTAGCCGGCGTCGTTGACGAAGTCGTCGTCCGCCGTACCGTTGCAGTCGTTGTCCACGCCGTCGCAGATGTCCGCCGTGCCCGCGCAGTTGGACAGCACGCCGTCGTCGCAGGTCGCCACTCCGGCGCAGGTGCCGTCCGCGGTTTCGATGGCGCAACCCATGGTGAACGAATCGCCGGGGTTGCACCGGCAGGACGCGGAGCGGGGCCTGCAGACACCGTTGCTGCAGAGGGTGCCGTCCGGACAGGACACGTCGCAGGTCACGGTGCAGCGCAGCTCCCCGCCGATGTCCGCACAGCGGGTGAAGGGCAGCCCTCCGCAGTCGCCGTCGTCGAAGCAGGGCGCGCACAGGAGGGGTGCCAGCGCCACGCACCGGCCATCGTCCGTCAATGCGTAGTTCGCCGCACAGGCCGTGGCCGCGCAGACGGGAACCCCGCCGATCAGCCGGCACGCCACCGCCGTGCGCACGTCGTCCGCCGTACAGGCCGCGTGACACACGCCGCAGTGATCGTCGGACAGATAGTCGTTCCCGACGCGGAAGTCCTCATCGACGAATTTGTCGCTGTCGTTGTCCACGCCGTCACAGCGCTCGAGTCCGCCCGTGTCCAGAGGTTCCGGCGGATACAGGTGGGGCTCCGCCTTTCCGCAGGCGGCCAGAGTGACCAACGACAGAAACAGGGCGGAGCGCATGGTCATGGGGAGGTTCCGTTCTTCAATCCGGTCCATTTAAGGTAATCATATATATCATTAATCGGTTCAGTAATCCGGACTTTCGATGCCCTCCTGTTTCAGCAGGAGGCGCTTGCGGTCCACTCCCCACCGGTATCCGCCCATGCGGCCGTCCGCGCGGACCACCCGGTGACAGGGAATGAGGACCGCCACGGGGTTTGCAGCCACGGCGCCGCCCACCGCCCGGGCACAGTTGTCTGATCGGCCCATGGATCGCGCCACTTCCACATAGCTGCGCACGGTGCCCCGGGGAATGTCCAGCAGGGCACGCCACACGGCGGCCTGGAAGTTCGTTCCCTCTACCGCCACCGACCATCCGCGCGGGTCTGGACGAAACAGGCCCTTTGCCACCGCGGCGGTCCGCTCCGGATCGGCCGACACCTGCACCGCCGGCCACATGCGGCGCCCGAGCGCCACGGAATCGGGGTTGTCGTCGATAAACTGCAACGCGGCGATGCCCTCCTCCCGCAGGGCGATGAAGATCGGGCCGAAGAGGGACGGATGGATGCCCGTGCGGATCCGGTCGGGCGCGGCGGCGCAGCGGACAAAGGCGATGCCGGTCATGGCGTCGGTGGTCGCAGGGCAAAGGGAACGGGGCCGAGGGCGCTGTCTCGTTCCGCCGCAAAGGCCCACAGGCCCGCGAGGGGCACCGTGCGGCCCAGGGGAATCACCTGCGCGTAGCGGCGCAGGGCAGCCATGAACGCCGGGTTCTGTGTGAATCCGCCCGACAGGTACAGCCGATCGGGGGATCCGGAAAACGCGAAGACGTTGCGCGCGAGGCCGTGGATGAAGCGTCCGATGGCCGCGCTTTCGTCCTCGCCGCCGGACACGGCGTCCATGATCCGCTCCACCGCGTAGGTGCCGCAGGTGACGGACGTCCATTCATCGCCGATGGGCACCCGGGCAAAGTCCACCTCGTAAAAGCGGCCGAGCATCTCCACCGTGGCGCCGGTGGCCGCCGCGCAGCCCACGGACCAGTCCAGCTTCACGGGCCGCCGGCCTGCAAAGGACACCAGCTTGGCGTCCCGGCTGCCCAGATCGAGCACGGTGAAATCGTCCTCGTCCACCAGGGCGAGGCTGCCCTTCGAGAGGGAAATGAGATCGTTTTCGTAGTGGTCCGACAAACGCCGGGCCGTGTGGCCGGTCCCCCAGTCAAATCGTTCCTCGCTGCGGGCCATGGTCCGCGACGGCACGATGGTGACCGCTCCGTCGCCGGGGGAAAACGTCTTGCAGAACGAGCTGCCCGCGTCCGCGAATTTCATTGCCGCCCCCCCGACAGCCGGATGAAGGCCTCAATTTTCGCCATGGTCGCCGCGTGCATCTGGTCGTGCACGTCCACGTACATGCCGCTGTACTGTTTTGCCAGCTCCCGGGCGATCATCGCCTTGGCGCAGAACCCCTGAGAAAAGAACACGATGGGCAGGTCGCCGGGCACCTGCCGCTCCAGCTCCAGGTCCGCGGGGACGCCCATTTCCACGCACCTCGTCCAGCCGAAGATGTGGGTGGTGTCGGGAAAAAGCTCCAGCACTTCGATGGGATGGGGCGGTGTGCCCCAGAACCCCACGGTGGGTGTGCACCGGGTCATGAATGCGGCGTTCCGCTCCCGGTCCGAAAGGGGCTCCACAATGGATTCCATGATGCGGATGGCGCGTTTCTTCAACGGGCCCTTTGCCTCGCACAGGAGGGGCTGGGCAGTCCGCTGCCGGTTCGGATTCACCGTGGCGATCACCTCGATGCCCCGGGCGGCCAGCAGGGCTGCCGCGTAGCGCCCCGCGTCGCATTTTTCTTCGCCGCAGGCCGCCACCACGGCGACGAGGCGATCCCCCAGCCACAGAGCGTTGTCGATGCAGTTGCGGATGATGTGGCAGTAAGCGTCCGGCAGCACGCCGGACACCGGCGCACCGAAAAACACATCCAGATCAAGAAAGCCCGCGCCGGGAAACCGTTCGGCCGCCTGTTCCAGCGCGTGGGCGGGCGGCGCGCCCCAGAATCCGATGACCTTCTGCCGGCTCGAAATGATCTCCGCGGGTTTCAGGCGACACAGGAACAATGGTCACCCCTCGTCCTTCAGGCGTTCCCGAACAGAGCGGGACATCTTCACGGCGCAGTGCTTTTCGCCGCACATGGAGCAGAACTCCTTGCGGATGTCTTCTTTGCGCACGTGGGATTCCTCGTGCATCATCCGCGCCCGCTGGGGATCGATGGACAGGTTGAACACATCATCCCAGCGGAAGGCGGCCCTGGCCGCGGAGAGACGGTCGTCCCGATCCCTGGCGCCGGGCCGGTGCCGCGCCACGTCCGCCGCGTGGGCCGCTATTTTATACGCCACCACCCCCTGCCGCACGTCCTCCAGATTGGGCAGCCCCAGGTGCTCCCGGGGCGTCACGTAGCACAGCATGGCCGCGCCGGAAAATGCGCCCATGGTGGCGCCGATGGCCGAGGTGATGTGATCGTAGCCGGGGGCGATGTCGGTGACGATGGGACCGAGAATGTAAAACGGCGCCCCGTGGCACCACTCCTTTTCCTTCTGCATGTTCATGGCGATCTGGTCGAAGGGCACGTGGCCCGGGCCCTCCACCATCACCTGCACGTCCGCCTCCCGGCACCGCAGAACCAGCTCTCCCAGGGTTTTGAGCTCCGCAAACTGGGCTTCGTCGCTGGCATCGGCCAGGGCGCCGGGCCGCAATCCGTCCCCGAGGCTGAGGGTCACGTCGTAGCGACGGCAGATATCGAGCAGCCGATCAAAGTCGGTGTACAGAGGATTTTCCTTGTGGTGGCACACCATCCACCTGGCCATCAGGGAACCGCCGCGGCTGACGATGCCCGCCAGCCGGTTCACGGCCATGGGCACGTGGGCGCGCAGGAGACCCGCGTGGACGGTCATGAAGTCGACGCCGTCCTTTGCCTGGTTTTCAATGACGGAAAAGATGAGGTCCGGCGTGAGGTCCTCGGGGTTGTCGACCTGCTCGATGGCCTCGTAGACGGGCACGGTGCCGAGTGGCGCCGGGCAGCGGGACAGCAGCGTGCGACGGATGTCGCGGATGTACGGGCCCACGGTGAGATCCATCACCGCGTCCGAACCCAGCGCCAGGGCCAGCTCCAGCTTGCGCAGCTCCTCCTCCGCGCTGGAGCGGATGGGCGAGCCGCCGATGTTCGTGTTGATTTTGCAGGTCACGCCTTCGCCGATGCCCGCCGGGTCCAGGTTGCCGTGGCCGATATTGGCCGGAATGACCAGCCGTCCCTGCGCCACTTCGTCCCTGATGAATGCGCCGGTGACGTGTTCCTTTTCTGCCACGCGGGCCATCTGAGGGGTGATTTCACCTTGTCTGGCGCGGTACAGCTGCGTGACGGGCTTGACGGGCGATGAAACTGTCATGAACGCTCCTTCTGTTGTCGGCACTTATAGTCCAGCGACCGGGAGGAAGCAAACCGGATATGGGATGCCGCTGGGGGATCACACGGAAAGGCGAAAGGTTTTTCGCAGCGCCCGTCGGGGTGTTTTCCAGGTTTGAGCGATTGCTCTTGCGTCAGAAGAAGTCGAGGCTGACGGTCATCAGCTTTTCGAGCTGTTTGATGGCCGACTTTTCCGTGAATACAAACACGTGGTCCCCGGGATTGATGATGTCGTTTCCGCCGGGGATGATGGCCACGCCTTCGTGCACGATGATGCCGATGATGGCCGACG
>JAKQNG010000131.1 GCA_029565915.1 Deltaproteobacteria bacterium | reverse complement strand
TTCGTCGATGGGCTGCAGACCGGTCCTCTGGCGCGTTGCCTGCGGGAGCCGGGCCACCACTGCACGCTGCACGCGTTTGACGCCACCACCGGAAAGATGGCCCGGAACCACTATGTCCTCAAGGCCATGGCGCCCCTGCCGGGATGGAAGGCCCCCGTTTTCAAGAAAGTGTCGGTCAAAGAAGACGTTCCCGGTGCGCCGGTGTCCACCGTCTGGTTCGATGATCGACTGGTGCCCGTGCGGGAGGAGCTGCACACCCCGCAGGTCCGTTTCGAGGTCCGGTCCACCACGCGGGAAGAGGCACTCCAGCCCCTTGCGTCCATCGATCTCTTCTCCCGGTTCTTCATCCCCGCCCCGCGGGAACTGGAGACGCTGGACCGATCGGCGCCGCTCACCTTTGAACTGGCCGGGACGGACGGCGTTGCACCGACCATCATCGAGACGGACGAACAGCAGGTGCACTGCGACGGGGTCGTCTGCCGAGTCACCGTGACGCCCCGCCCGATTCCGCCGTCGCCACTGTGCGCAGGGGAGGTGCCGGCTGAGGTGGCCCCGTTCCTTCTGCCGGGGCCGTTTGTGCAGAGCGATGCCGTGGAAATCTGCGACTTCGCCCGCCGCGCCGCCGACGGTGGGGATGCCGCCACCGCCACGATAAACCTGACCCGGGCCATCTCCCGCCACGTGAGCGTCCGCCATCTGTCCTCCGTGTACGATTCCGCACTGACCGTGCTGCGCAGCGGGGAAGGGGACTGCACGGAATTTGCGCTGCTCGCGGCCGCTTCGCTGCGTGCCCTCGGCTGCCCGTCCCGGGTGGTCAACGGCATCGTGTTCGTTTCCGACGACGGCCGGGGACATCAGCGCTTTTTCGGTGCCCACGCGTGGACCCAGTTCTGGCAGGACGGCCGCTGGTACAGTATGGACGCGGCCTTCGGGCATTTTGACGCCACCCACATCGCCCTTGAAGTCCACGACGGAAGCCCGTCATCGGGCACGTCGGCCATGCTCGGTATCCTGTCCGGGCTCAAGGTGGTGTCCGTCCGGACCTCGATATTACCTCCTTGACATCCCGTTTCAGTTGACCGTTAATTTTCCTGTATTCCGAAAATCACTATTCAAGGAAATCAAATATGAAAAGCATATGGAAACTGACGATTCTGCCGGCGGTAGCGGCGCTGCTGATCACCTCTTCCCTGATGGCCCAGACCGGGGATGACGCGGCGAGGGATGCCTACAATCAGGGGCGGAAATACTTTGACGAGGGCGACTATCTGAAGGCCGCGGACGAGTTCCGCCGGGCCTACGATCTCATGCCGTCGTGGAAAATCCGCTACAACATCGGCCAGTGCGAGGCAGCGGCAAAACGCTACGGTCTGGCCATCGAAGCGTTTGAAGCCTACCTCGTCGAGGGCGGTGACGAATTGACGCCGGATCGCGAAGAGATGGTGGCAAAGGAAATCGAGAGTCTGCGGGCCCGCATCGGTGGCATCGAATTGAGAGCCCCCGCCGGCGCGGAAGTCATTGTCGATGGTGCGCTCCGGGGAACAACGCCTCTTCCCGGACTCCTGCGGATCAACGCGGGCATTGTGCAGAAACTCGAGCTGAAAAAGGGCGACGAAATTCTCATGTCCAGGGATGTGCGCGTGGGCAGCGGCGAAACCCTGGTGGTGGAATACGTCCCGGACACGACGACGGCAACGCCCGCTCCTGTACCCGTTCCGGCCGAAAAGGAAGAGCCGAAGACGATCGTGCTCACGGAGACCGTCGAAAAGACCGTCGAGAAACCGGTTGCGCCTTCTCAAAAAGAAGAGACACCGGCGGACACGGGCGCATCCCCGGAGGTGGCGAAGCCTTCTGGTCTGGCGGTGGCTGGATGGGTTCTGCTGGCGACCGGCGTTGCGGCGGGGATCGGCGGCGGTATCACCGGCGGGCTGGTCATTGCAAAGAACGGCGAGCTGGAAGACGCCTGTGACGCGTCGACGAATATCTGCCCGGCGGATGCAAAGGACATTCGCGATGATGCGCGGCTCATGGGCAATGTCTCCACGGTGCTGCTGCCCACCGGCGCGGCCCTGGCCGCCACGGGCATCGTCCTGCTGATTGTGAACAGCCGGCGTGGGAAAAAGGCCGAAAAGTCGGCAGCCGCCCGGCACCTGCCGCAAATCGCGCCGTTCTTTACCGGATTTGCCGTGTCGGGGAAGTTTTAGCCATGAAGACGTTTTTCCAGTCCATCATTCTGGCGCTCCTTGGCGTGTTTCTCGCTTCCTGCAACGCGATTGTGGGCATCAATGACTGGCTGTTCAACGAAGACACCGATTCGAGCACGGATTCCAGCACCGACGGGGACACGGATACGGACACGGATACCGACACGGATTCGGATACGGACACGGACGGGGATACGGACACGAATGGCCACAACTGTTCCGGGGTGTGCTGCAACGAACAGCCGCCTAACGGATGTGCGGACGAAACCACCCTGGAGGTCTTCAGCCCCATCGGCTGGTGCGTTGCCGACGGCAGCTGCAATTACGCGTCCTTTACGGAGGCGTGCATTACCGGCCTCTGCGTCGGCAGCCTGTGCGTCGATCACAAGTGCCAGGGAACGAGCTGTGTGACGCCGCCCATGCCCCGGTGCGACGGCGACAACCTGATGGTGAGCAACCCGACCGGCTTCTGTTCCGATGCGACCGGCGGGCCGGTCTGTGCCTACGCCGAACGGGCCATCGTGTGCGACGGCGGCTGCGAGGCCGATCGCTGCGTGGGCAACCCCTGTGCGGGCATCCTGTGCGAGCATCCGCCGGCCCGCTACTGCGACGGCGACGATCTGGTGGTGTTCGATGTGTTTGGTCGCTGCGACGGCGGCGCCTGCCAGTATGCCTCCCAGTCGGTGGACTGCGGCGACAGCGGGTGTACAGATGGGCACTGCAACGGCTCCGACGTGTGCGAGACTGTGAGCTGCGACAAGCGTCCGGCAGCCTTCTGCCTGAACGGCACGACGCTTCGCACATTTCCCTGGGACGGCGTGTGCGACAACGGCGCCTGCCGGTATGCCCCCGAAGATGTGGAATGTTTCGACGGATGCGTCAACGGCCAGTGCGTGGGGGATCCCTGTGCCGGTGTCTCCTGCGACCGGCCAACGCCCGCCTATTGTCGCAACGGCAGCACCCTGGTGCACTGGAACGGGATGCCCGGAATGTGCGTGGACGGCGTGTGTGACTATGAAACGGTAGAAAGCGCATGCACCGGAAGCTGCGCGTCCGGCGCCTGCACGGGGGATCCCTGCCAGGGGGTCATCTGCATGCGTCCGCCGGCGTCGTACTGCGTGGACGAAGTGCACCTGCGGACCTT
>JAKQNG010000128.1 GCA_029565915.1 Deltaproteobacteria bacterium | reverse complement strand
GACAGCGACACGGACAGCGACACCGACAGCGACACCGACAGCGACACGGACGGCGACACGGATACGGAGCCCGGCTCCTGGACCCTCAGCGAGTGGGTGTTCGACGAATCCGAGGTGCGCACCTACAACCTCTACATGCTGGCGGCGGATTTCACTTCCCTCGTGGAGGACGGCAACGACGAGCTCTACCGGCCCGCGGATCTCGAAGTGGAAGGGGAGTCCTACCGCAACATCGGCGTCCGCCTGAAGGGCGCCTACTCCCTGGAATCCTGCTGGGACATGATGGGCAACCGCCTGTGGGACGGCCACTGCCAGAAAATATCAATGAAGCTGCGATTCACGGAATACGACGACACCCTTCGGTTCTACGGGTTGAAGCGCCTGAATTTCCACTCCATGAGCGCCGACCTGACCAGGCTGCACGAGCGCCTGGCCTACCACCTGTTTGCGCAGATGGGCAGCCCGTCACCGCGGAACGTACCCGCGAAGGTGTACATCAACGACGAGTATCAGGGACTCTTCCAGGTGGTGGAGGACGTGGACGGCCGGTTCACCAAAAACCGCTGGCCCGAGGAAGGGGACGGCAACCTGTTCAAGGAAATCTGGCCCGACGCCCGGGTGGACGAAGAAGCGGCCATGCTGGCCCTGGAGACAAACGACGCACCCCAGGACAATCCGGACGTGTCGGATTTTCTCGCCTTCGCGGCGGACATGGCGCAGCTCGACACCTCCAATGCGGACCAGTACCTGGCGCCCAACGTGGACGTGGATGCACTGCTGAAGTACATCGTGGTGGACCGCGCCATCCACAACTGGGACGGCATCATGTCCTTCTACTGGGGCAGCAACCACAACTACTTCTGGTATCACATGGCCGACGGCCGCTGGGCCCTGATCCCCTGGGACATGGACAAGACTTTTTTCGAGTATGACCGCTTCTTCGATCCGGACCCGGCGGAAAACATCACCACGCCCGTGCCCGGCTGGAACGTCTATCCCTCCCGCTGCGGACTGGCCTACCCGGACAACATGTATTCGATTGTCGAGACCATCGGTCCTCCCGAGGAAGGACCGGGAAACCTGATGTTCGTGGCACCGGGCTGTGACCCCCTCATCAATACACTGGCCGCCCTGTACTGGGATGATTTTGTCGCCCACGGCGAAGCGTTCCTCGACGGTGCATTTGCCGAAGACAACCTGAACGATTTAATCGACGAGTGGTCCGCGCAGATCGACGCCGTCATGCAGGACGAACCGACCATCTCCTACGGGGAGTGGCAGGCTGCCGTCACGGCCCTGCGCGGGCATCTTCCCAAGCTCCGCAGCGACTTTGCCGCCCACCTGACCGACACCTACCGGGAAGAATAGGCCCCATGGAAGGAAACCGATGAACCGAAAAGTTGCATTGATTACGGGTGTCACCGGGCAGGACGGCTCCTATCTGGTGGAGCTGCTGCTGTCAAAGGGCTACGAGGTGCACGGCATCAAGCGCCGGGCGTCCTCCTTCAACACGGAGCGGATCGACCACCTGATTCTGGAACCCCACGATCCCCGTCGCCGGTTCTTTCTGCACTATGGTGACCTGACCGATTCGACCAACCTCATCCGCATCGTCCAGCAGGTGCAGCCCGACGAAATCTACAACCTGGCGGCCATGAGCCACGTCCACGTCAGCTTCGAGACGCCCGAATACACGGCCAACACGGACGCCCTGGGCACCCTGCGCATCCTGGAGGCCGTGCGGATTCTGGGGCTCATCGAAAAAACGCGGGTCTACCAGGCCTCGTCGAGCGAACTCTACGGCATGGTGCAGGAAATTCCCCAGACGGAGAAGACGCCGTTCTATCCCCGCAGTCCCTACGCGGTGGCCAAACTCTATGCCTACTGGATTACCGTGAACTACCGGGAGGCCTGGGGCATGTTCGCCTGCAACGGCATCCTGTTCAACCACGAGAGCCCGGTCCGCGGAGAGACCTTTGTCACCCGCAAGATCACCCGCGCCGCCTGTAAAATCGCCCTCGGCATGCAGGACTGCCTCTATCTGGGCAACCTGTCGGCCCGGCGGGACTGGGGACACGCAAAGGATTACGTGGAAGGCATGTGGCGGATGCTCCAGCAGGAGCGGCCGGCGGACTACGTGCTCGCCACGGGGACGACAACGGTGATTCGCGATTTCGTGAAGATGGCGTTTGGCGAACTCGGCATCGACGTGGCATTCCGCAAAGAAGGTCCGGCGGAGGAGGGCGTGGTGGTGGACTGCGCGGACCCGCAGTTCCAGCTCGAACCAGGCAAGGTGGTCGTCGCCGTCGATCCCCGCTACTTCCGTCCCACGGAGGTGGATCTCCTCATCGGCGATGCGTCGAAGGCGCGGCGGGAGCTGGGGTGGGAGCCCCGGTTCGATCTCGGCGATCTGGTCAAGGACATGATGGCCGGCGATCTGGCCCTGATGCGCAAGGAAAAATCCCTGCTGGACGGTGGACACCGGGTGCCCAACTCCTACGAATGACGACGTTCCGCGGGTTTTTTCGATTCTGCTGCACGGGATTTCTGCTATGATTCAGGCGTCATCATTCTATGACGATATGAATATCAACGCACACGCCACGGACAACCGGAATGACCGCTGACCCCTTGACAGGCGCCCGCACGGCCGGTGATCGGTTTGAGCTGGTCGAGGAGTTCCGCTTTGTCGATTCCGAGCGGGCCCTGCGCGTCCTCGGTCCGCAGGGTGCGTTTCTGTCCGCCATGGCCGCGGAACTCGACGTGAAGATCGGGCAGCGGGGCGACACGCTCATCTTCCGCGGCGGGTCGGACGCCGTGCGGGCGGGCATCCGCCTCATGGAACAGCTCTCCACCGTGGTGCAGGACGGACACGCCCTGCGGGAAGCGGACGTGCTCCGGGGCGCGCGGATCCTGTCGGCGGATCCCGACGCCCGGCTGGCGAATATCTTCAACGACGTGGTCCATGTCACCGGCGCCCGGCGCCTGATTACGCCCAGAGGACTGGCCCAGAAGCGCTATGTGGACGCCATCCGCCGCGGCGATCTCACCTTTGGCATCGGTCCGGCGGGCACGGGCAAGACCTATCTGGCCGTGGCTGTGGCGGTCAATGCGCTGCTGGCCGGAAAGTTCCGCCGCATCGTCCTCACGCGGCCGGCGGTGGAAGCGGGCGAAAAACTCGGTTTCCTGCCCGGCGACATGGTGGAAAAAATCAATCCCTACGTGCGCCCGCTCTACGACGCGCTCCACGACATGCTCGATCCGGGACGCACCGCGGAGCTCATCGCCACCGGGCAGATTGAAATTGCGCCCCTGGCGTTCATGCGGGGACACACGCTGAACGACGCCTTCGTCATCCTCGACGAGGCCCAGAACACCACCCGGGCGCAGATGAAGATGTTTCTCACGCGGCTCGGCTATTCGTCAAAGGCCGTTGTCACGGGGGACGTCACCCAGCTCGACCTGCCCGCCGGAACGCCGTCGGGCCTGCTGGACGCGCGACGGGTGCTGTCGGGAGTAAACGGAATCCGGTTCTGCGATTTTTCTGCGGTGGACGTGGTGCGGCACGAGCTGGTACAACGGATCATCGTTGCGTACGAACAGGCGGACGCCCCGGCCGGTCAGGTGGAACGCGGGGAAGGAAGCGAACAGTAATGGATATCACGTTGCTCGACTGGTTGCATTCGGTGGCAGGTACCGACCTCACGGAAAAGGGCTTTACGGCGTCGGAGCTCGAAAAGGATGCGGTCGCGGTTGCCCATTCCAGCGGCGGTCAGCTGATCATCGAAGGGGACAGCGCCGGTCCCGATCCGGAGGGCCGGCCGGAAATCCTCATCACGCGCCAGGAGGTGGCCGATGAGGAGCGGGGATATTTTGCGGTGTTCAGTCCGGCGGTGGCCCGTTCCCAGCTGCTGCGGGCCATGGGCAACGCCGCGGAGATGAACCGCCTGGCCCGGACGGACGTGTCCAACCGACGCAGCATCCAGCGCAAGGACTACGTGCTGCGGGAGCTCATCGAAATCGGCAAGAACCTGAACGCCTACAAGGTGCTCGACGACCTGCTGCGGGTCATTCTCGAAAAGAGCCGCCACCTGATGGGTGCCGACGCGGGCAGCATCTACGTGGTGGAAGGAGAAGACACCGCGCCCGAACAGCGGAGGCTGCATTTCAAGTTGATGCAGAACGACAGCATCTCCTGCGAGTGGAGCGAGTTTGTCATGCCCGTTTCCACCGCCTCCATTGCCGGCACCGCGGTGGTGATGAAGCGGTCCATCAACATTCCCAACGTGCGGGACATCCCCGCCGATGCGCCCTACCGCTTCGATGCCAGTTGGGACGAGAAGACGGGATATCGCACCATTTCGGTCATCGCCATTCCGATGATCAATCAGGAAGGCGTGGTGATGGGCGTCATCCAGCTCATCAATAAAAAGCGCAACCCGTCCGTCAAGCTGGTGTCGCCGGACGACTTTGACAAGGAAGTCATTCCCATGGACGCGGCCGGGCGTGAGCTGGTGGAGACCCTGGCCTCCCAGGCGGGCATCGCCATGGAGAACACGCGGCTGTACGCGGAAATCAAAAAGATCTTCAGCGGGTTCATCAAGGCTTCGGTGCACGCCATCGAACAGCGGGATCCCACCACCTCCGGCCATTCGTTCCGGGTGGCGGCCCTGACGCGGGAGCTGGCCCGGGCGGTGAGCAGCCAGAAGGACGGCAAGTTCCGCGATGTGACGTTTTCCAACGACGAAATCAAGGAAATCGAAACCGCGGCGCTGCTCCACGACTTCGGCAAGGTGGGCGTGCGGGAGGAGGTGCTGGTCAAGGCCAAGAAGCTCTATCCCCAGAATCTGGAAATCATCCGCGCGCGCATCGACTTCATCCGCACGTCCATCGAAAACGACCACCTCCAGCGCCGGCTCCTCATGCTCGAAGAAGGCACGCCCGCCCCGGAGCTGTCCATCCTCGACCAGGCGCGGCAGCGGGCCATCAGCGATATCGACGAGTGCTGGCGGATCATCAACACGGCCAACGAGCCCACGGTGCTGGCGGAAGGGGATTTTGCCAAGGTGGAAGAAGTGGCGGGACGCACCTTCTTCGACGTGAACGGCCGGCGGCGCCACTACCTGGAGCCCGACGAGGTGAAGGCCCTGCTGGTGGCCAAGGGCAGCCTCACGGCCGAAGAGCTCGAAGAAATCCGCTCCCATGCGGCGCATACCATTTCATTTCTGGAGCGCATTCCCTGGGGCACGGGCATGCACAACATTCCGAAGTTCGCCGGTTGCCACCACGAAAAGCTCGACGGCACCGGATATCCGCACAACCTGAAGGATCAGGACATCCCGCTGCCCTCCAAAATCATGGCCGTGGCCGACATCTTCGACGCCCTGACCGCCGCTGATCGTCCTTACAAGAAGGCCGTTCCCCTCGACCGGGCCCTCAAGATCCTGGACTTCGAAGTCAAGGACAACCACATCGACGGCGAACTGGTGGAGCTGTTCAAGCGCCACGAAATCTACAAAGTCCTCGAGGGCGCCGATCCGGCGGATCTCATCGAGCAGTAGCCCGCCGACCATCGCCATGCCGCTGCAGTACGAAGTCATCGTCAACGGGCCCTTCGGGGAAAACTGCTATCTCGTGTGGGACGACGCGTCCGGAAAGGGCATCTTCATCGATCCCGGGGACGAGCCCGAGCGACTGCTGGCCGTCGCCGCCCGGCGAAACGTCGCCGTGGAGGGAATCTGCAACACGCACGGGCACATCGATCACGTGGGCGCCGTGGCCGCCATCCGCTCGGCCCTCCGCGTGCCCTTCGCCCTCCATCCCGATGAAGCCCCGGTGCTGAAGTCCCTGCCCATGCAGGCGGCCCTGTTCGGCCTGCCGGCGCCGGCCATGCCGGAAGTGGATATCCGCCTCGCCGACGGCGCTGCAGTGACCGCGGGCGGCGTGGCGGGAACTGTCATCTGTACGCCCGGCCATACACCCGGAGGCGTGTGTTTCCTGTTCGAGAACCTGCTGTTCTGCGGCGACACGCTGTTCGCGGGCAGCATCGGCCGCAGCGATCTGCCCGGCGGAAACGGACGGCAGCTCATCACCGCCATCAGGGAGCGACTCCTGTGCCTGGCCGACGGGATCATCGTGCTGCCCGGTCACGGACCTGCCTCCACCATCGGCGAAGAACGAAAGACCAACCCGTTTCTCGGGCAGGGCAGTCGTTTCGATTTCTGATTTAATTTGTTCCCGTCGTTTAATGTATTTCGATGACACTACTGTTATGATACGGCGTTTCCGTTAATCCGAGGGAAAGATGAAACATCGATTGAGATGTGAAGTGTGCGGCGCTCCTTTCACCCCGTCCGGGGAGGAGCAGAAGTGCCCGCGCTGCGAGTCGTCGGAGCTGTTGTCCGGTCGCTCGGCCAACTCCCGGCCGCCCGGCGCTGCCGCCTCCGTGCCGCCTGCCCCGTCTCCATCGGTTCCGCCCCCGTCAAAGTCAGCGGTCCGGCGCACCGTGGCCACGGGATTCACCCGGCCCACGCCGCCCCCTCCGGACGTGACCTCCACGGCACCCATCCGCACTCAGGGACTGCGGGCCAGCCTGCCCCTGCCGACCGATGCGAAACGCGAGAGCGTCCAGCCCTCCAGCGTGGTGCTCGAAGGAAAGTACCGGCTCCTCGACGAACTCGGAAGAGGTTCCATGGGCACCGTATTCCTCGCGGAGGACACCCTCCTCAAGCGGAAAGTGGCCGTGAAATTCCTGCTGCCCGAGCTGGCCCATTCCGCCGAATGCGCGGTCCGGTTCAAGCGGGAAGCCATTGCCATGGCCTCCATCCGCAACGCGAACGTGGCCCAGATTTACTCCTACGGCGAAGATCGGGGCACGCCCTATTTTGTCATGGAATACCTCGAAGGGGAGACCGTGGAGAGCGCCATCGACGCCTACAACCGGCGCGGTTTCTTCATGCCCGTATCGGACGCCGTCGACATCATCATCCAGACCCTGTACGGCGTAGCGGCCATCCACAAGGCAGATGCGGTGCACCGGGATATCAAACCGGGCAACATCATGCTCGAAGCCGACACCTCCCGGGCCATCCTCATGGATTTCGGCCTCGTGCGGGACATCAAGGTGGAAGACGACATGCGCACCCTCGCCGGCACGCCCGCCTACATCGCGCCGGAGCTGGTGGAAGGACGGGACGGCGCATCCCGTTCCCAGCTGGCGGACATCTACTCCATCGGCGCCACGTTCTATGAGCTGATCACCGGCAGCATTCCGTTCAACGGCAACAACTGGGTGGAAATTCTCCAGAAGCACATGGCGGAGATTCCCGAATTTCCCTCCACGCGAAGGCCGGGCCTTCCCGAAGCCGTGGACGACATCATCATGCGGGCCATGAGCAAGGATCCGAGGGAGCGCTACCAGAGCTGCGAATCGTTCCTCGACGACCTGACCGCCCTGGCCGGCGAAGTGGACGACAAGGAACCGCGGACACCTTCCCGACCACCGGCACCCGGCACCAAGCGGGCGCCGAGCGGTGGATATCGCCGATCGCCGAAGCACCGGAGCTCCAGCGATCCGGCCAGAGGGTTCCGCAACACGCCCTCTTTTTCCAGGGGCCGCCTGGTGGTGGTCGATCAGGATCGGGATTTCCGCTCGAAGGTGTATGACGCCGCCAAGGCCGCTGTCCCCGGTTGTCGCGTGCATTCGGCCACGGACGGCCCCATGGCCATGGAGCTGATCCGCACGGTGGAGCCCCACGTGCTGGTGATCAATCTGGCGCTGCCCGAGATGAGCGGCTTCGAAATCATCGCCTCCGTGCTCGGCGACGAGGCCTTCCGCCACATGACCATCATCGCCGTGTCGGACAACAGCGGCACAAAGGATGCCCAGCTGCTGAAGGGCATGGGCGTCCGGCATTTCTGGAGCAAGCCCATCGACATCGAGGCGCTGCTGGAAGTAATCATTCCCGAGCTGGAAAAGCCCCTGTCGCGGACGTCGGGTCAGCCCCAGAGTGCTTTCTGATTCCAATCTGTTCGCCGAGCACCCGTTTCAGTTCGTCCATGCCGTCGCCCGTGGCAGCGGACACGAGGATCGTCCGCAGGCCCATGGTCGCCATGTGCGCCCGCAGGGCCGGGGCGATGTCGCGGGTTTCCGACAGGTCGCTCTTGTTCAGCACGACGATGGCGTCGCGACCGGACAGTCCCTCTTCAAAGGAATCCAGCTCCCGGCGCAGGGTGTCAAAGTCGCGGATGAGGTCGTTTTCCAGGGTGGCGTCCAGGGCGAGCACGTACACCAGCACGGCGGTGCGCTGGATGTGCTTTAAAAACTGGATGCCCAGGCCGGCGCCCCGGTGGGCGTTTTCGATGAGGCCCGGAATGTCCGCCACCACAAAGCTCTCGTCCGGAGACAGGCGCACCACGCCCAGGTTGGGGATGAGGGTGGTAAAGGGATAGTCGGCGATCTTGGGCTTTGCGGCGGAAATCCGCGCGATGATGGACGACTTGCCCACGCTCGGCAGCCCCACGAGGCCCGCATCCGCCAGCAGCTTCAGCTCCAGTCGCAGGGACCGCGCTTCGCCGGGCTCGCCGGGGGTGCACTGCCTTGGCGCGCGGTTGGAGGGTGTGGCGAAATGGATGTTGCCCAGCCCGCCCCGTCCGCCCCGGGCGGCCACCACTTCCTGGCCGTGGACCGTGAAGTCCCCGAGCACCTCGCCGCTGTCCGCATCGACCATCACGGTGCCCACGGGTACGCGGACGACGGTGTCCGCGCCGCCCTTTCCGTACATGTCGCTGCCCTGTCCGTTTTCGCCCCGCTTCGCCTCGATGTGGCGCTTGTAGCGCAGGTCGATCAGCGTGGTGATGTTTTCGTCCGCCGTGAAGATGACGCTGCCGCCGGCCCCGCCGTCGCCGCCGGAGGGACCCATCTTCGGTCGGTATTTTTCCCGGCGGAAGGCTGCCACGCCGTTGCCGCCGTCACCGCCCTTTACCGAGATGTCGATTTCGTCCACGAATTTCACAGCCCCTCCTTACCCCACGGCGCCGGGCGGAGCAACAGGGGACCGCTTTTCCGATTGATTTCCATTATGAAACGGTATACTCAAGCCGCCTTGGCGAGGGGCTGTAGCTCAGCTGGGAGAGCACCGCGTTCGCAATGCGGGTGTCGAGGGTTCGAATCCCTTCAGCTCCACAAATACACAATGCCGAAAGCAAAATTCCTTCCGCCCCAGGATACATCCCCGCGCGCGACCTGATCCCTATCCCGCGCTTTTCGATGATCGGTGACAGATACCTGGACCCGTTCTGGCCGATCGCTGCCGCAGCAGGCAGTCTGGTTGCGACAGCAGTATCAGTGGCAGTCGGAGTGGTCGTAACGATTCTGAGAAATCGACGTAATCGACCAACATGATTCCGGACCGCGGTCGGGCACCTCTGTCGGGAAGGGAATCATATTTCGCCACACGTTATATCTGTGCATATATATGCACAATTCCATCCTCTTCAGAAACAACATGATGTGCGGAATGAAGAGACCATAGCGGATTCAACCGCGTGCGTCCACATTTTGCGTGCCCCTCTCCAGCAGGATGCGATCGCTCCCCGACAGGGTTGCCCTGGAGGTGGATGCCATATTGAATAATTTTTGAACAGATTTGACCGGATATTTTCCGTGATTAACCTATTCAAAGATGCATCAATTGTGCATCGCGAAAGGTTAAAGGTGAACTATGTTGAGTCGAAAACAGCTTATCAATGTATTCGTATTGTCCCTCATGACAGCGTTTACCGGCGCTGTGGCGGCGGGCGACAAGGCTGGAGACGACGGAGCTCCGGCGGTCGGGGAGGTCCGGGCCGGCGATGGGGTATCCCACAAGGATGCCGGAAAGGGAAAGTCACCCTGCGCCCACTGCCGCAGGCCCATGCTCGGCTCCCTCTTCCTGCTGGGCGGAGCGGCCTTCACGGACATGGACGCCCTGAACGGCCGCCTGGCGGACAACGGCTATTCCACCTTCGATTCGCCGACGATCCCCCTGGGCGTGGGCTTCACCCATCGATGGGGACGGTTTGTCCACGGCGCGAGCTGGAACTTCCTCCTGAGCAGCGGTTTCGAGTCGAGCCGCGAAGACCTGCGGATGGACCTGAAGGCCAACTACTGGCAGCTCCAGTACGGGTTTGACGTGGTCCAGTGGAAGGGCCTCAGCGTCTATCCCCTGGTGGGCCTGGGCGCCGGACATATGAACATCCACATCTCCTCCGAGTCGGATGACTCGTTCAACGGCGTACTCGACGATCCCGGACGCAGCGTCCACATGCGCCAGACCAGCTTCATGCTCTCGGCGGGCCTTGGCGTGGACTACCGCCTGCTGGTGAAAGAAACCGAAAAAAAGAAGGTGTTCTTCACCATCGGCGTGCGGGGCGCGTGGCTGTTTTCGCCCTACAGCGGCGACTGGCGCACCACGGGCGCGGAAATCCACGGCGGTCCTCACCGGGGCATCACCGGACCCACCGTGCAGCTGCTCCTCGGCATCTCGAAAGAACGCCTGACACCCGCCGGCCGATAAGCACAATTCCCCGCATTGTTCCTCGACAGTCATCGATTAATACCGCAGGACCAAGAAGCGTCCGATAAAACCATTGCCTGCCGCGGGTGACAAGGGGTAGACAGAATGACGGACCCGTCCAGTCCGCGAGGAGGATAGCCTTGAACGTTCTTCCCTTCATCATCGGCGCCCTGCTGGTCTTTGCCCTCGCCTACCGGTTCTACTCGGCGTTCCTCGCCACAAAGGTCATGGTGCTGAACGACGCGCGGGTCACTGCGGCCGTGCGCCTCGAAAACGGCAGCGACTACATTCCCATGAACAAGTACATGACCTTCGGCCACCACTTTGCGGCCATCGCCGGCGCGGGCCCCCTCATCGGACCGGTGCTGGCGGCCCAGTTCGGTTTCCTGCCGGGCTACCTGTGGCTGCTCATCGGCGCCTGCCTCGCGGGCGCGGTCCACGATTTCGTCATCCTGGTGGCCTCCACCCGCAACGACGGCCTCTCCCTCGACAACCTGGCAAAAAAATACATCAGCAGCATCGCCGGCGTGACGACAGCCGTGGCGGCCCTGTTCATCCTCACCTGCGCCCTGGCGGGACTGGCCGTGGGCGTCGTCAATGCCCTGGCCGCCTCCCCCTGGGGCACTTTCACCATCGCGGCCACGGTGCCCATCGCCCTGTTCATCGGCGTGTACATGTTCAAGCTGCGCAAAGGCCGCATCGCCGAGGGTTCCATCATCGGCGTCCTGCTGGTGCTGCTCTCCGTGGCCGCCGGCCAGTGGGTTGCGCAGCAGCCTTTCGCCCACCTGTTCACCTTCAGTCGGGAGGCCCTTTCCATCGCGCTCCCCGCCTACGGGCTCATCGCGTCCATCCTGCCCGTCTGGCTGCTGCTGGCGCCCAGAGACTACCTGTCGTCCTACATGAAAATCGGCACCATCGCGGTGGTGGGTCTCGGCGTCCTCCTCGTCATGCCGCAGATGAAGATGCCCCTCTTGACGGATTTCATCCACGGCGGCGGCCCCATCGTGAAGGGGACCGTATGGCCCTTCGTGTGCATCACCATCATGTGCGGCGCCATCAGCGGATTCCACGCCCTGGTGGGCTCCGGCACCACCCCCAAGATGGTGGCAAGGGAATCCCACCTGCGCTTCGTGGGCTACGGCGCCATGCTCACCGAGTCCTTTGTGTCGCTCATGGCCCTCACGGCGGCCTGTGTGCTCTCCCCGGGAGACTACTTCGCCATCAACGTGTCGCCGGACGTGTTTGCCACCCTGGGCATGGTGCCCGACCGGCTGGCCGAGCTGTCCGCCCTGGTGCAGGAGGACCTGGCGGGCCGCACCGGCGGCGCCGTGTGCATGGCCGTGGGCATGGCGCAGATCTTCGTGGGCCTGCCGGGCATGAAGTCCCTCATGGCCTTCTGGTACCACTTCCTCATCATGTTCGAGGCCCTGTTCATCCTCACCACCATCGACGCGGGGTCGCGGGTGCTGCGCTACATCGTGCAGGAACTCCTCGGCCGGCGGTGGAAGGCCATCGGACGGCACGACTGGTGGCCCGGCGTCATCGGCATCTCCCTCGTCACCTCCCTGCTGTGGGGCTGGATGCTCTACAACGGCGACATCAGCACCATCTGGCCCATGTTCGGGGTGGCGAACCAGCTGCTCGCCTCCGTGGCCCTGGCCATCGGCACGGTGGTCATCCTGACCGAGAGCGCAAAAAAGAAGTACGCCCTCGTCACGTTCATTCCCTTCGTGTTCGTCACGGTCACCACCGCCTGGGCGGGGGTGGCCAACATCTTTGCCACCTACCTGCCGAAGGCGCGGGAGCCCGGCACCGCCGTGGCCGCCGTCGTGAACATCGTCCTCACCGTGGTCATGCTGGCCCTCGTGGCCCTGCTCCTCGTGGAGACCGGACGTCGGGTGAGGCGGCTCCTCGGCGCGTCCGGAACACCGTGAGGATATGACATCATGACAAAGGAAACCGGACCCGATCTGGAACAGATCCTCGCTGCCGGCCGCCGCAGCCGCCTGCGGCGCACCGTTGTGGCATCGACCCTGGGTGTCGCAGCCATATCGGTGGGTGTCGTCTTTTTCCTGAAGTGGAAACACGGCACGGAGTCCCTCGACGCGCCCGTGTATGTCACCGAAAAAATTGAACAGGGCGATCTGACCGCCGGCATCTCCGCCACGGGCACTGTGGAGGCCCTGAACACGGTGGAGGTGGGGGCCGAGATCTCCGGCCGGATCCTGTCGCTGCACGCGGACTTCAACGATGGGGTGACCACCGGGCAGCTCCTCGCCCGCATCGATCCGGAACAGCACCGGGCCACCGTGGATCAGGCCAAGGCCCAGATGCTGGCCGCCAGGGCCCAGGTGGCGGAAGCGGGCGCGACCCTCAAAGAATCGACGCGGGAAGCCGAACGGGCAAAGGAGCTGGCGCAGAAGGGCCTCCTGTCCGATCGGGAACTGGAAAGCGCCGAGGCAAAGGCTGTCCGGGCGGATGCCTCCTTGAAATCCGCGGAAGCCTCCTTTGCGCTGGCAAAGGCCTCGTTTGACGCGGCACGGACAAAACTGGATCGCACAGAAATTGTGAGCCCCATCAGCGGCACGGTGCTGTCGCGGGAAGTGGAAGTGGGCCAGACGCTGAACGCGGGCATGCAGACCCCGGTGCTGTTCACCATTGCCGAGGACCTGCGCCGCATGCAGCTCTCCTCCCGGGTGGACGAGGCGGACATCGGCCGCGTCGCCGTGGGGCAGGCCGCGTCGTTCACGGTGGACGCCCATCCGGGAAAGACGTTTTCCTCGCTGGTGACCGCCGTGCGCAACGTGCCCCTGACGGAACAGAACGTTGTCTCCTACGAAGTGCTGCTCCAGGTGGACAACGACCAGTTGCTGCTCAAGCCGGGCATGACCGCATCGGTCGAAATCGTGACCGAACAGCTGTCGGACGTGCTGCTGGTGTCGAACCGCGCCCTGCGGTTTGCGCCGCCCAGGGAATCCGCGTTCCGCCGTCCCCCGGGCGGTGGCGTGCCCTACCTGCGCAAGGCGGATGGAAAACAGAAGTCCCGCCCGGATGCGGATCCCGCCGCGGCCCTCGGTCGCCTGAAAGCCAACGAGGGACTGCTCTGGGTGGAGGACCGGAGTACACCCGGCGGACTCCGGCCGCGGAAGGTGGTGCGCCTGGCCACGGACGGCGAGAAAACCGCCATCGCGTCGACGGAACTCTCGGCGGGTGACGAGGTCGTCGTTGAACAGACGGATGCGGCAGCGGCCCCATGAGCGCCCGTGCACCGGTCATTTCCCTGCGGGGCATCTCCCGCGTGTTCGGTCGGGGCGAAAGCGCCGTAAAAGCCCTCAACGGCGTGGATCTGGATGTGGCGCAGGGAGAATTCGTGGCGGTGATGGGCGCGTCCGGTTCGGGCAAATCCACGTGCATGAACATCATCGGGTGCCTCGATCGACCCACCGGAGGCGACTACTTTTTCTGCGGCCTGGAAGTGAGCCGTCTCTCGCCGGATGAACTGGCGCTGATCCGCCGCCACCAGATCGGGTTCATCTTTCAGGGATTCAACCTGCTGGCGCGCACGACGGCCCTGGCCAATGTGGAGCTGCCCCTCATTTACCAGCGCGTGCCGAAAAAGGAGCGCCGGACCCGGGCGGAGGAAGCCCTGGCTGCCGTGGGACTGTCCAGCCGCGCGCACCACCTGCCCAACGAACTGTCCGGCGGACAGCAGCAGCGCACCGCCATTGCCCGGGCGCTGGTCACGCAGCCCTCCCTGCTGCTGGCGGATGAACCCACGGGAAACCTGGACTCGGCCACCAAGGTGGAGGTGATGAACCTCCTCGCGGATCTGAACCGCCGCCGGGGCATCACGATTGTCATGGTGACCCACGAACCGGACATGTCGCAGTTCGCCTCCCGGCAGGTGGTGTTCCGGGACGGCCGTCCGGTGGGCGATTCGCAGAAGGAGGCGCTCTGACATGTTTGCCAGCACCATCCGCATGGCGCTGCGGGCCATCGCGGCCAACCTGATGCGGTCCGCCCTCACGGTGCTGGGCATCGTCATCGGCGTGGCCTCCGTCGTCGCCCTGGTCACCATCGGCGAGGGCGCCACGGCCCAGGTGCGCAGCGAAATGAGCGCCATGGGCGACAACCTCCTCATCGTCCGTGCCGGCGCCGCCCGCCGCCCCGGCGAACCCCATCAGGACGCGGCTCCCCTGGAGCTGGAAGACGCCTTTGCCATCGCGCAGGAAATCCGCGGCATCGATCAGGCGGCGCCCTCCTCCTCAATGAAGACCATCGTCGTGCAGGGCAACACCAACTGGTCCACCTCGGTGACGGGCACCACGTCCGCCTACCTGCCCTGCCGCTCCTACGACATCGCCGCGGGCCGCAGTTTTACACAGACCGAGGACAACGGCCTGAAACCCGCGTGCATCCTGGGCGAAACGGTCCGCGAAAAACTCTTCGGCAACGACGAAGCCCTGGGCGGCATCGTCCGCATCGGCCGGACGCCCTGTCCGGTCATCGGCGTGATGGCCCCCAAGGGAGAAAACACGATGGGCGTCGATCAGGACGACGTGGTCCTCATGCCCATCCGGGCGTTTTCCCGGCGAATTCGCGGCAACGACGACGTGGCGCAGATATCCGTCTCGGTGTCGGATGATCGCTCCACCACAGCGGTAAAGGCGTCCATCGAGGCACTGATGCGGGACCGGCGGCAGGTATCGCCGGGGGGCATGGACGATTTCGAGGTGCGCGACATGAAGGAAATCGCCTCCGCCATTTCAGAGGCCACCAACGTAATGACCGGGCTGTTGTCCGCCATCGCGGCGGTGAGCCTGCTGGTGGGCGGCATCGGCATCATGAACATCATGCTGGTGTCCGTGACCGAACGAACCCGGGAAATCGGCATTCGTCTCGCCATCGGCGCCCTGCGCGCCGAGGTGCGGATGCAGTTTCTGGTGGAGGCGGCTGTGCTGTCGGGATGCGGCGGCATCCTGGGGCTGCTGCTGGGCAACGCCGGCGCGTACTGGGCCACCCGCTCCATGGACATGCCGTTTATCCCGTCTCCGTCCATCGCCGCCGTGGCCCTGCTGTTTTCCATCGGGGTGGGCGTGCTGTTCGGCTGGTTGCCCGCACACCGGGCCTCCCGCCTCGATCCCATGGAGGCATTGCGCCATGAATAGACGATCTCCCATTGGCCGACTCTCCTGCGCCGCCGGTGCCCTGCTGTTCTCCTTCATCTGCGCCGCCGCGACGGCCGATGACCGCGCCGCCGGCGTTCGACGGGTCACTTCCATGGAGGCCCTGGCCCTGGCCGAAGCCCACCATCCGGGCCTGCGGGCATCCCGCCTCGAAATGGAGCGGGCGAGGGAATCCGTGCGGGCCGCGGAGGGCCTGAATCCCTTCTTCTTCGGCGCGGACGCGGGGTTCACCCACTCCTCCACGCCCCAGGGCAATTCGCTTTACTACCGGCGGGACGAGGTCTCCCTCGGCGCCGGCGTGTGGAAAACCTTCAACGTGGGTACCCGGGCTGATCTCCGCCTGGAGGGCGCGTTCTACGAAACCGGCCGGCCGCCCACGGCGACGGCGGTGGATCCGGGAAACGTGCCCAATCTGGGCCTTTCGGGACGGCTCACCCTCACCCAGCCCCTCATCCGGGGCGCCGGAAAAACGGTTACCCTCGCTGCCCTGCGGCAGGCCCGGGCGGAACAGACCCTGGCGGAAAAAGCCGCCGACGTAGCCGCCGGGGAGCTGGCCGCGTCTGTGCTGCATACCTACTGGGATCTGTGGCTGGCGGAGCGGGCGCTGGACATCAACCGGCGCTCCAGGGACGAGGCCCTCCACCAGCTGGAGGAAATCCGCGAGCGGGTGGCCATGGGCGCGGCGGCGGCCGTGGACCGCATCTCCTACGAGACGGCCCTGGCGGGGCTGGAAGAGACGGTCATCGAATCCGAAGCGGAGGTGCGGCGGCTGGAAACCGGGCTGGCCGAGCAGGTGGGCCTCACGCGGACGACGGCGCGGCTCGGCGCCGATCCGCAGGAGCTGCCGTCCATGCGGGACAATGTGCCTACGGCGGAGGCGCTGGAAAAGGAGGCACTGGAACGGTCGCCGGCCATCCACGAAGCCTTCGCCGCTCTCGCTGCGGCAAAGGAACGGGCCCTGACGGCCGGTGAATCCATGCGCCATCAACTGGACCTGCAGGGTTGGATCGAAGGTCGCACACTGGCCCGGGACGAAGTGGCACCGGTGTTCACGGATTTCGGCAGAGGCGCTGCCTGGTCGGCCTACGTGGGCCTCCACTACGAGCTGCCTCTGGATCGGCGCAAGCGGGAAGGGGATCGGGCGGTGGCGCGGATTGATGTCAAAATTGCCGCAGAGCGCCTCGACGGGGTGAGCAACCAGGTCTGCGCGGCAGTGCGCGCGGCACGGGATCGGCTGGACAGCGCCCGGCAGCGCCTGGAAAAGGGAAAAGAAACCGTGGCCCTGTCCCAGTCGCGCATGGAAGCGGAGCAGGAGCGCTACCGGCTGGGTGTGTCCACCTTTACCTCGGTGCGGGACGCCGAAGAAACCGTGCGGCAGGCGGAGCTGCGGATGACCCGCGCGCAGGTGGATGTGGTCCGCGCCTGGATCGAGCTGGACCTGCTCACCGGGGTGCTCACGGAAAACCTGTGGCAATCGCCGACCTCCTCCGCAATTCCCGAATAATTCCGGCTTTCACGGATGGGGTGCCCGACCGTGATCGGCCCTCCCGTTTCGGTAGTGCGTTCCGGCGGATTTTCATTATACTTACGCGAGTTACCACGCACCGCGGACATGGGCCCCGAGTCTTCCGGCCCACTCCGGTGCAGGAAGGTCAGACGACATGAAACGCGGAATGGTTGAAATTCTGGTGGCCGCAATTGCCGTGGGGCTCATCCTCGTGGGAATGACCGTTCCACAGGACGGTCCGCTGGCGGTGGCGACAGCGGTGGTCACCATGGCGGCCATCGCCTGGCTCCTGGCTGCCCGGTTGATGGCAGCCAGAGAAATGGAAGCCCGGGGAGATGCGTCGGCAAAGAAGGTTGCCTCCCTGACCGGCATGCTGAACGACAGCGCCGCCGCCCTGTCCGACCTCGAGAAGCGCATCGCGGACCAGCGGGCCTCCGTGGAGCGGGCCGAGCAGTCTGTCAAAGGACTGACGGACGCTTTTGCCGAGCTGGAATCCAATGTGGAAACCCTGTCCAGCGCGGCCCAGCAGAGCGCGTCCTCCATTCTGGAGATGACCACCAACAACGAAGAAGTGGCCGAAAACATGACCGCCATGGGCATTTCCGTGCGCGACACGGTGAACTCCATCGGCCAGATGGCCAAGTCCGTGAAGGAAGTGGCCGCCAATGTGGACGAGTTGTCCACCACCGCGGAAGAAACATCGTCGGCCATGAACCAGATGGACGTGTCCATCAACCAGGTGCAGACCAACGCCAACGAAACGGCCATTATTTCAGAAGGCGTTGCCAGGGATGCCGAGCGCTCCGCGGACGCGGTGGCGAAGACCATCGGCGTGATCAAGGAAGCCAAGAAATCGTCCCAGGAGGCCATGGATGTCATCCAGAACCTCGGCAAGAAAATTGAAGCCATCGGCCAGATCCTCAACGTGATTGACGACGTGGCCGAACAGACCAACCTGCTGGCTCTGAACGCGGCCATCATCGCCGCCCAGGCGGGAGAGCACGGCAAGGGCTTCGCGGTGGTGGCCGACGAAATCAAGGATCTGGCCGAGCGCTCCGGCGTGTCCACCAAGGAAATCGCCAACCTGATCAAGACCATTCAGGCCGAGACGCGCAACGCCATCGCCGCCGTGGAGCGGGGCAATTCCAACGTGGACAAGGGCGTGCAGGTGTCCGACGACGCGGAGCGGGCCCTTCGCAAAATTCTGGAGAGCTCCCAGAAATCCACCAACATGATGCGGTCCATCGCCCGCGCCACCGTGGAGCAGTCCAAGGGCTCCAAACAGGTGACGGACACCATCGGCCGCATTGCGGAGTCGGTGCAGCAGATCGCCAAGGCCACCTCGGAACAGGCCCGGGGCTCCGGGGTGATCATCAGCGGCGCCGAAAAAATGCGTTCCATCACCCAGCACGTGGAGCGCTCCACGGTGGAGCAGGCCAAGGGCGGCAAGCAGATCAGCGAATCCATCGGAGAAATTTCGAAGATGGTGACCCGGCTCGGCAGTTCCCACAGAAAGCACGCCCACAACTCGAACGACGTGCTGGAATTGACGGGCCGCCTGAAAGACGCCGTGGCAGAAAACGAAACGGTGCTCCGCCGGGTGCGGGAGCTGCACAACCGCATGAAGGATATCGCGTCCGCCTGAAGCCCGTCGCATCCGAGGTTCAAGAAAGAGGAGATGGCAGCGTGTTCGGAATCGGTTGGATGGAATTCATTGTCATCGCCCTGGTCCTGCTGATCGTGGTGGGGCCGAGGAGGATGCCCGAGATGTTGTCGAAGGGCGCCCGCCTGATGGCACAGCTGCGGACCGCCAGCCGGGACCTGCGCAACCAGATTGACGCCGAACTCGTTGATGTCCGGGAGGCGCGCAGCGAAATCCAGAAAGAACTGGTGGCGCGTGCGGATCGGCTCTACGGGGAGGTGGCGGAGGCGGAAGACGAAGCGAAACGGGCAAAAGGGGACATCCGCCGCAGCGTTCTGGAACTGCGCGACGATTTGAAGAAAGCCGGCACCGCAGAAACGGAGAAGAAAGCACCGCAGCCGAAGGAGGCGCCGCCTTGAGTCCGGAGCGGAAAGGGGAATCCCGGAAGGGATCCATGACGTTCATCGAGCACCTCGAAGAGCTGCGCAGCCGTCTGCTCAAGTCCGTGGTGGCGATCTTCGCCGGGATGATTGTCTGCTGGGTGTTCCGCGAAGACATCCGCCTGTTCCTGGAAGCGCCGCTGTACGAGGCCTGGCGGGCGGTACCGGGTCTGCCGCCGCCCTCCCCCCTCAGTTTCACCAGCCTCATCGAACCGTTCATGGCCTACTTGAAAATCGCCGGCATCGGCGGTCTCTTCCTGGCCGCACCGGTCGTGTTCTACCATCTGTGGCGGTTCATCGCGCCGGGGCTGTACCGCAGCGAACAGCGCATTGCCCTGCCCTTTGTGGTGGTGTCTTCCCTGCTGTTTGTCGTCGGCAGCATCGGCGCCTACCGCTACGTGTTTCCTGTGGGGTTCACCTACTTTCTGGAATTCGCCGCCGGCGGCAGCGTGGAGAATCATGAGGCCGACGTTCGGGCGTTTGTTCCGCCAAAAAAGCCGGCGCCGGCGAAAAAGGCCGGTGCCACGGCGGCGGAAAAAAAGACGGCGGCGAAACGGGCGGCGCAGGGGATGAACCGGGCCCGGTGGAAGGCGAAGATAGCGCAGCAGCAGGCGCAGCGGGCGGCCGCGGAATCCCGGGATGCGAGCGCCGGAAAGCTGATCCGATGGTTGGCAGATCGGATGGGCAGCGGTCCGTGTGGCGAGTTCAGCGCAAAGAGGCAGAAAAGTGACGTGTACCTGCGTTATCTGTTTTTTGCTGATCGCTGCGGCGAACCGCCGGCGGAGATGATTGTTTCTCGCAACGGCCGGCCTCTCGATATCAGTTTTACCTGGGGCCTCCCATCAGGAGGGCGGCAGGTGTTTGCGGCGGTGGACGCGAACGCACCCCGGGCCGGTCAGTATTCCCTGCGGGTGGTGCGGCCCGCGGTGAACAAGCTGGCGCCCATGCTGATGGTAAAGGACTACCTCGACTTTGCACTGAAGTTGCTGCTCGCCTTCGGCGTGGTGTTCGAACTGCCCATCCTCATTCTCTTCCTGGCATGGGCGGGCATCGTGGATCACCGGCAGCTGTTCAGCTTCGGACGGTGGTTCATCGTCCTCTCCCTGGTCATCGGCGCCATCCTCACGCCCCCGGACGTGTTCACCCAGGTGATGCTCGCCGTCCCCCTCATCCTGCTCTACTATGTCTCCGCCCTGCTGGCGTACCTCTTCTTCGGCCGGAAGAAAAAGGCCTGACAAACCCCGCTCCCGACCCGGTTGTGCGTGCCCCCGTCGTGCCCTCCGTTCGGGGTCCGCGAAACAGACTGATTCCCGTCTTGAGAAGAAAACGGGTTCACAGTACGATTTTGAAAACATCCTGCAGCAATGAGGAATGCCATGCCGAAACCGTTCTGGATCATTGTCATCTCGATGGCTGTCGCAGTACCCGCATGGGCCGATGAGGTGGACGACCGGGCCAAGGTACTGTTCGACGAAGCAAGCGCCCTTTTCAACGAAGGGCAATATGCAGCGGCAGCAGCCCGGTTCCGGGAAGCGGACACCATCCGGCCCTCGTGGAAGCTCCAGTACAACATCGGTCAGGCAGAATCCGCATCGAAGCAATACGGTCCGGCGCTGGTGGCGTTTGAACGTTATCTGGCCGAAGGCGGCGATGACGTGCCTGAAAAACGCTATGGGGAAGTGATGGACGAAATCCGCCGCCTGCGCGAGATGGTCGCCTCTCTGGACGTCAAGGGTCCGGAAGGTGCACAGGTGGTGGTGGATGAGGTGGTGCGGGGCACCCTGCCACTGGAGGGCGTCCTCAAGATTTCCGCCGGCCGCAGTCAGAAAGTGGAAGTCCGCCTCGGCGAGGACATTCTCGATTCGCGCAATGTCCGTGCCAGCGGCGGCGACACGGTGGTCATCGATCTCACCCCGCCGGCAATGGCGGAAAACGCAACGGCGCCTCCTCCGGACATCACTCGCTCAGAACCCGTGGAGGAACCGATCCGCAGGGAACCCGTAACGACAGCAAGCTCCGACACCGGAAATGGCCGTGCCCGGAAGCTGAAACTGGCGGGAGGCATTCTGCTGGGCGTCGGCAGCGCGGCGGCGGTGGCGGGTGCCGTGTTTGGCGGACTGGCCATCGACCGGGCCGGTGTGGCCGGTGACCTGTGCCCGGAACGGGTGTGCACGACGGATGACGCCAAATACGCCCTCTGGGACGGTCTCACCTTCGGCATCCTGGCCAACGTACTCATCAGCGCAGGCGCCGTCGTCGGCACAACGGGCCTCGTCCTGCTGATCGTCGGCACAAAGAAGGAACGGGCGGATCGCATGGCGCTGACACCGATTCCGTCCGTCGGTCCCGGCTTTGGCGCTCTGACTCTCGAAGGGAGGTTCTGACCATGACAGCCAGACTGCTGTTTCTCTGTGCCCTCCTCTGCGCCTGTAACCAGATAACCGGCCTCGACGACTACGAGGAAAGCAATGAGGATGTATGCGCGCCGGACTGCGACCCCTCCTGGATCGGCGACGGGGAATGCGACGATCCCTGCAACGTGGAGGCGTGCGACTTTGACGATGGCGACTGCGGCGGGGTTCCGGACGATTCCGACGACACCGACGACACGGAACCGGCCGACACGGAACCCACCGACACGGAACCGCTGGACACCGGAGACATCGAACCCGGTTGTGCGACCGGATGTACGGCAGCCATGCTTTCCAACACTGTCTGCGATGAACCGTGCAATACCCTGATGTGCGCCTGGGACGGCTACGCATGCGGCGGGCTGCCGTATTGAAGCATTCGCCATTGAAAGGAGAACCTGTGAATCAACACCATTGGACGATCATCGGAATATCAGCTGCCGCAGGCCTGTTCGTGCTGATTCTGTCGGACGGTGCCCTCACCGGCAGCAGGAAGAATGGCTTCGCTTCGCTGAAAAAGGGAGAAGACATCTACCTTGCGGCCTGCGCCTCCTGCCACGGGGTGGACGGACGGGGCAACGATCGTTCCTCGGTTGCTTTCGAAAAGGCGCTGCCGGATTTTTCGGACTGCGCCTTCACCAGCCGCGAAACCACTGCGGACTGGGTCGGCATCGCCACCCATGGAGGGCCGGTCAAGGCCTTCAGTCCCCTCATGCCCGCCTTTGGCGATGCGCTCTCCAGAAACCAGCTGGAAAAGGCGGTTGCCCATGTCAAAAAATTCTGCCCGAAAAAGAAGTGGCCCCAGGGAGAGTTCAACCTGCCCAAGGCTCTCAACACGGGCAAGGCCTTTCCCGAAAATGAAGTGGCCTGGTCCCTGTCGTGCACCGTGGAAGAGCCCGTGACCATCGGCGGAAAATTTGTGGTCGCCAGGCGCATCGGCGCCCGCCACCAGATCGAAGCGGCCATTCCCTTCGAAGTGAAACAGGTGGAACGCGAACGGGCGGACGGCTCCACTGCCACCCGCTGGGGCGAAGGCGCCGGCGACATGGCCGTTGCCTGGAAGAGTGTCCTCTGGCACAGCCAGCGCATCGGCAACATCGCCAGCGTCACCCTGGACGTTTTCTTTCCCACCGGAGATGAACACGATGAAATCAGCGACGGCATCTTTGCCTTCGAACCGGCGTTTGCCATGGGGCAGATCATTGCGGGCATCGGCTTTGTGCAGCTGCAGGCAGGCGCGGAGCTGTCCACCGTGCCTCACCGGGTTCCCCACGGCGTTTTCTGGCGCGGTGCCTTCGGCCACACGTTCCGCCGGGGTGGATTCGGCCGGGCGTTTTCGCCGATGGTGGAAGTGCTGGGCGCAAAGGAACTCGAAGACGGCACTGCCGTGGAATGGGATGTGGTACCCCAGTTTCAGCTCGCCCTCAGCCAGCGTCAGCACATCCGGATGGGGCTCGGATATCTGATTCCCGTATCCGACTTCAGTGATCGGCAGATGAAGGTGATGGCCTACCTGATCTGGGACTGGTTTGACGGGGGCTTCGCGGAAGGATGGCACCCATGAATCGCACAACCATTGTCATCTGCCTGGTCTCCTTGTTGACCATCCTGTCCAGCTGGTCGACCAGCGCAGAAACGACCGGCGAAAAGGCTCCCGCAAAGGAACTGTTCACCTCCGCGGACAACTGTCAGGCATGCCATAATCGCCTGGCGGATGGGGATGGAGAGGATCTGTCCATCGGCGTTCAGTGGCGCGGCTCCGTCATGGCCCATGCTGCAAAGGATCCCTACTGGCGGGCGTCCGTACGCCGCGAAACGATGGACCATCCGGCGGCCCTCGACGCCATCGTGGATGAATGCACCATCTGTCACATGCCCATGGCGCGCAAGGCGGCCATCCACGCGGGAGTAAAAAATGCCATACGGCGGATGCTGCCCGGCAACCAGAGGACACTGCTGCCCGGCGGCGATCGCGCCATTGAAGGCGTGTCGTGCACGGTCTGCCACCAGATTGCGGACGAAGGACTGGGCGAAGAGCGCAGTTTTACGGGCGGATTCGTCGTCGACCCGATCACCCGGGAAGGAGAACGCGCCATATTCGGTCCGTTTGATCCGGAAAAGGGCACGCCGCGCCTCATGTCCTCCGCCAGCAAATTTGTCCCCACGCGGGGTGACCACATCCGCAGTGCCCAGCTCTGCGCCACCTGCCACACGCTGTATACGCACGCGGTCCGGACGGACGGCACACAATCGGAGCGCTTTCCCGAGCAGGTGCCCTATCTGGAGTGGCTCCACAGCGACCACAACACTTCTTCATCCTGCCAGGGCTGTCACATGCCCGCCATCAATGGGGAAGCAGCCGTAACGAGCGTTCTTGGAACCCCGCGCAATGATATCCGGCGTCATTTCTTCCGGGGCGGCAATGTGTTTCTGCTGGGCATGCTCAGTCGCTTTTCCGCACAACTCGGCGTGCAGGCAGGCGCCGGTGAAATCGCCACCGTTCGCAGCGCTTCCAGACAGAACCTGGAAAACGCAGCCGCCGTTCTGGATGCGGGCGCCACCCTGCTGGAGAAGGATGGACGGACCATGGTCGAACTGCGTGTGACGGTTTTCAATCTGGCCGGTCACAAGTTGCCCACGGCCTATCCGTCGCGGCGGGTATGGCTCCATGTCACTGCCTCCATCCGGGGAAAAACCGTATTCGAATCGGGTGCCCTGCAGCCGGATGGATCGATCCGCGGCAACGACAACGATGCAGATGGCAGCGCATACGAGCCTCATTACGAACAAATCCGGTCTGCGGATGAAGTGCAGATATGGGAATCCATACTCGGTGATCGGGAAGGTCGGGTGACCACGGGCCTGCTGCAGGCGGAACGGTATCTCAAGGACAACCGGATTCCGCCGTCGGGGTTCGACAAGCAGATCGTGGACAGCGACGTGGCGGTGATCGGCGCGGCATTCGCCGACGAAGACTTTGCCGGCGGAGAAGACACAGTCGTGTATCTTCTCGATGCCCCTCCACAGGGAGACGTCCTTCAGTTCAAAGTTGAGTTGTTCTACCAGAGCATCGGCCGACGCTGGGCGCAGAACCTGTCCGACTATGATGACGCGGAAGAACCCGCGGCATTTGTCGACATGTTCAACGCCATGCCGACCGCACTCTCTGCCACCGTTCTTTCCAGCGCCGCGGTTCGACTCACCCCCTGACCATCTGCCATACCGTCATGAATTTCGCGTGCACGTGAACATCTGCACGCGCGACACCACCGCCGGGATTCGATGGGAAATCCGGACCGGAGCATCCCGCCGGTTGACCGCGGCAACGGGGGTGGCATAATCAACTCCAGAACGCAACCGAGCGAGGTGTCACGTGGTGGACGATTCCAACAAGACGGGCAGGCAATGGCTGGAAACGGGAAAGACCGTGCTCAACTGGCGCGCCGATCAGTTGCCCGACGACCCGAAGGAACCGAAAATCGTCGATCCGTTTGCGCAGCCCGAAAGCGAGAAGGTTCCCATGGTCCGGCCGAAGGCGGAAGCCGCGAAGCCCGCCGGAGGCCTGGCAAAAAAAACCATGCTCGGGGTGGCGGTGCCCGGAAGGCGACCCCGTTCCGCCCCATCCGCGAAATCGGCCGTTCCGTCTTCTAAAACAACCTGGCCTCCACCGAAGGAGCCGCGCATCGAAGATATTGAAAGCCTCGAAGATTACGATCCCACGGACATGACCGGCACCATCGACACGGGTGACCAGCTGGATCGATCATTCGAAAATGCCTCACCCATGGAAGTCGCCGTGCGGAATCTCCCGTCAGAAACAGTGGGCGGCACCGACGCCGCAGAAGTGGAAATCGTCCCCGGCGAGCCCATGGATGCGTTTGACGCGGACCCGGAAGATATCGAATCGGCGCTCAACTCCATTGCGCCTCCCGAGCCCGTTCCAAGCCTGCCGCCCGTCTCCGCACCACCGCCGGACCCTGCCCCCGGGGAACCATCAACCGGGGCAGATCCGGCCCGGCCGGAGGCACAGGAACCCTCCACCCTGGAAATGCAGATCACAAAGGAGCGACAGGCGAAGCTGCGCGCGCAGATGGATGAAGCCCGCGCGCGGGAAAGGACCGCTGCGAAGGCATCAGCATCCCCATCCACCGGTGTACCTTCGATCGCCATCGCCATCGGGCTTTTCGCTGTGGTGGCGCTGGGTGTCGTCAGCTATCTGCTGGTGGCGGACAAAACGCCTTTCGACGGTGCCACAGAGCAAAGTCCCGCAAAGGTACCAGCGGCGCTTCCCGTTCAGGCAGAGGTGAACGTGGAATCGCCGGCCCCGCAGATCGCACCGTCGGAAGCACCGGCCGTCGCGGAAGCACCGGCAGTCGCGGAAGCACCGGCAGTCGCACCGGCTGTTGTGGAAACGCCTCCCACCGCCGACACGCTGGTGTTCCCCGGAAAATTCAAGGAAGGCAGTACGGTCTACTGGTTTCTGGATCCCGCCCTGGCCGATGCCTTCAACGCCCGTTTCCCCTCATCCGCCGAGGGACGGACGGTCCGGGTTGCCGGCTGGGTGACCCGGAAAGAAAAGGACGCTGGAAAGGGTAGTCTGGCCCGCAGCCGCGCCTGGGCGGTGCAGAAATACCTGCAGAAGCTGGGTGTCGATGGCACCTCCATCACCGCAGCGCCCGCCGATCTGTCCGGCGACCTCCCCACGGATCCCGCCCGTCTGGTCATCGTTTCGTTCGAGTAACGGACCACTGCCAATCTCCGGTGGAAGAGAGTAACAGGCGAAGAATGTGTATTTAAATGTAGACATATGTAGTTTTATGTGTTACGTTTTCGTTCAGGTGACGGCGATGAAGAACCAACAGAAAAAAAGCAGGAGCTGGTCGACGGTCCATCGGCCCAGGAAGAATCGACGGATTCCTTCGGCGGTGCCCCTTCATTACCGGGTGGAATCCGCTGTTCATCCCCTGAAGGTCGTGGCGTCGTTGATGTGCAAAGGGATCAACCCTCTGCACCGGTCGTCGCTGGCCGCGTTGCGGTGGATCATTTCACTGCCCTGGAAGCGCTGGTTCTCTGCCGCCTGTGCCGTCATCGCGCGGCTGTTCATCGCCGCTGATATCCCCGGAAAAATCCGCCGGGCCCTTCCCATCATCCGCCTGTCGCTCCGCACCCTGCACCGTTATCTGGCGCAGATTGACCTGCACCGGTCGCTGGATGCAATGAAACGCATTCGATGGCAGCAGGCCGCAGCGGCCGTCCGGGCATTCGACCCGCGCCTCGTCCGCGTGGAGCACCCGACGAGATATCGGGCCCGCATGCACCTGCTTTCCATTTTCTTTGCCGGCCTGCTCATTGCCGCAGCAGCGGCGCTCCTGGCCGGCACCGTCCATCCGATGGGATGACCCTTACGCGAAGAAGCTTTTCAGACGGTCGAGGAAGGAAGGATGTTTCGAGCAGACTTCGCAGCCCAGCTCCCGGCCGAGCTGTTCCACCAGTTCCCGGGCATTTGAAGACAGTTTCTGGGGAACATCGATATCAATGCGCACATGCTGATCGCCGGCCCCGCCCCCTCGCAGGTGGGGAACGCCCTGCCCCCGCAGCACATACACCTGTCCGGCGCTGGTGCCGGCCTTGATTTTCATTTTCACCGATCCCCGGATGGTTTTCACGTCCACTTCATCCCCCAGCACGGCCTGGGGCCAGCTGATCACCTGCACGCAGTAGAGGTCGTCGTCGGATCGCTCGAACAGGGGATGGGGCTCCACGCGGATGAGGATGTTCAGATCCCCGTCCGGCGCCCCGCCGCGACCGTGCTCGCCGCCGCCGGGGATTACCTTCACCTGCCCGTCCGCCACCCCCGGTGGAAGGGTCACCTCGTATTCCGCGTCCTTTTCCACGAGTCCACCCCGGCAGTCGGCACAGGGTTCCTTGATGGTCTGGCCGGCGCCCCGGCAGGAGGGACAGGTGGTGTTCATCGTAAAAAATCCCTGCTGCAGCAGGATCTGGCCGCGTCCGTCACACCGTTGACACTTCACCGGACCGGTGCCCTTCTTCGCCCCCGTGCCGCCGCAGGTGTCGCACCGCACGGGCCGGGGAATGGTGATCTTCAGCGCCGTTCCTTCCACTGCCTGCTCCAGAGAGATGGACAGCTCGTACTGGAGGGAGCGCCCCGGTTGACCGCTCCGTCGCCGTGTCCGCGGCCCCCCCCCGAACATGGAACCGAAGACGGACTCAAAAAAATCCGTCATGGAACCCATGTCCATGTCCACCCCGAAGGGCGACGCACCGGCCCCGCCGCTCACACCCTGATGCCCGAAGCGATCGTAGCGGGCCCGCGTGTCCGCATCGGACAGCACCCGGTAGGCCTCGGTCAGCTCCTTGAACTTTTCCGTGGCCGTCGGGTCGTCGGGATTCTGATCCGGATGGTATTTCATGGCGAGCCGGCGATAGGCCTTCTTCATGTCCTGCGCGGTCGCGTCCCGTGCCACCCCCAGCACCTCGTAGTAATCTCTGCGTTCGGTCATGGTATTTCGAATTGAGTCCTAGTCGTCATCCGCCAGGGCACCGGCAACGGCGCTGGCAATGGGGTCGGAAACGTTGCTCTGGTCACCGCTGGATACGCCCGAATACATGGCCTCGGCGATGCGGTAGGCGGATTCCTCAAGTCGGGAGCGGGCTTCGCGGATGCGGTGGATGTCCGTTCCCTTGATGAGCTCTTCGATCTCGGCGATATCCGCCCGGATCACATCCAGGTCAGCGGCCGTCACGAAACTGCCGTACTGCTCCACCGCCTTCTTCGACGTGTAGACGAGGGATTCCGCCTGAAGACGGGCCTCGGCCAGCTCCTTGCGCAGTTCGTCCCCGCGCCGCTGCTGTTCGGCCTCCGCCACGATGCGCTCGATATCCGCATCCTTCAGGCCGCCGGCTGCTGCCACCTTGACCGACTGCTCCCGGCCCGTGCCGAGATCCCGCGCGGACACGGACACGATGCCATTGGAATCGATATCGAAGGTCACCTGAATCTGAGGAATCCCCCGGGGCGCCGGCGGAATGCCTGTCAGCTCGAACCGCGCCAGGGTGGTGTTGTCCTTCGCCATCTGGCGTTCACCCTGCAGCACGTGGATGGGCACGAAATTCTGATTGTCCATGCTGGTGGTGAAGACCTGCCGCCGCTGGGTGGGCACCGTGGTGTTCCGCTCGATGAGCTTCGTGAACACGCCGCCGCCGGTCTCCACGCCCAGCGACAGGGGCGTCACGTCCAGCAGGAGCACCTCATCCACTTCGCCCGAGAGCACGGCGCCCTGCACGGCGGCACCCACGGCCACCACCTCGTCGGGATTCACGCCGCGGAGGGCCGGTTTGCCGAAATACTCCTCCACCATTTTCTGCACCAGGGGCATGCGGGTCATGCCGCCCACCAGCAGGATCTCGTCCAGGGATTCCCGGGAGACCCCCGCGTCCGCCAGGGCCTGATCGCAGGACGCGAAGGAACGGGCCACCAGCTCCTCCACCAGATCTTCAAGTTCCTGCCGCTCCATCGTGTATACCAGGTGTTTGGGGCCGGACGCGTCCGCCGCGATGAAGGGCAGGTTGATCTCTGTCTCCAGTGACGAAGACAGCTCATGCTTGGCGCGTTCCGCTGCTTCCTTCAGGCGCTGCAGGGCCATGGAATCCTTCATCAGGTCAATGCCGTTGGCTTCCTTGAATTTCGCAGCCAGGAACTCGATGATTTTCTGGTCAAAGTCTTCACCCCCCAGAAACGTGTCACCGCTGGTCGACTTGACGGAAAACACACCGTCATCCATTTCCATGATGGAAATATCGAATGTGCCGCCGCCCAGATCGTATACCGCGAGGCGCTTTTTCGTGCCCGCTTCCAGGTCCATTCCATAGGCCAGGGCGGCCGCGGTAGGTTCGTTGATGATCCGCTCCACTTCCAGTCCGGCGATGCGGCCGGCATCCTTGGTGGCCTGTCGCTGGGCGTCGTTGAAGTAGGCGGGAACGGTGATGACGGCCCTCTTGATGGGCTGACCCAGGTAGGCCTCTGCCACCGCACGCATTTCTGCCAGAATCATGGATGACAGCTCCGGCGGGCTCATCCGCTTGCCCCGGATGTCCACCCAGGCGTCGCCGTTCGCGTGCTCGACAATGGCGTAGGGACACATCTGCTTCTGCCGCTTGGCCTCTTCCGAATGGAACGAGCGCCCCATCAACCGCTTCACTGCGTACACCGTGTTCTGGGAATTGGTGACGCTCTGCCGTTTGGCCACATGGCCCACCAGCCGCTCTCCTCCCTGGGTGAAGCCGATGACCGAGGGCGTCGTGCGGCTGCCTTCCGCGTTGGGAATGACCACCGCCTCCTGGCCTTCCACCACCGCCACACAGGAGTTCGTGGTGCCGAGATCGATTCCGATAATTTTGTCACTCGCCATCTTTTACCTCCCCATCTTGCGCACCCGCGCCCGATCCCTGCACCTCTCCATTGCCGACAGTTCCGTCGTCGCTTCCGTCGACGGGAGCGGCGTCCGGCGGGGGCATTTCCGGCGCTTTTGATACGGGTGGTCCGGACGACACCTGGACCATGGTGGCCCGCAGCAGCCGTTCGCCCAGGGTGTAGCCACAGCGCAGATCCTTGATGACCATGCCGGCTTCGACATCCGTCGACGGCACGTAGGACACCGCCTCGTGCAGCGCGGGATCGAATTTCCGGCCCGCTGCATCGATGGGCTTCATTTCGAACCGCTCCGTGGCCGACAGAAACTGCCGCCGGACCATCATCATGCCGTCGTAAATCGCCTGACAGGTTTCATCGGGCACAATGGCCGAAAGGGCGAGATCGATACTGTCGAGGGCAGGCAGCAGCTCTTCGAGGACCATCCCGATACCCCGGATCCGCGCGTCTTCCACGTCCCGCCGGCACCTTTTGCGCAGGTTGTCCATGTCCGCCAGGGCCCGCAGGTATTTTTCCTTTTCCTGGGCCAGTTCGGCGCTTTTCGCGTCCAGAGCCGCGGTCAGGGCTTCCACCGTCGCCACCGGGTCCGACACTTCCACATCCTCCGCACAACCCTCTTCGTCAATCCGGATGGCATCTCCATCGGCCGGCGATTCCGACGGGGTTCCCATCCCTGCCACGGCTGCGGGCGATTCAGAATTTCGATTATCCTGTTCTGTCACGTGACCACTCCATGTCTTTCAATCCTGAGAATTGAACAAATTACGAATGTACCCGAATCGGCGGCTTTCACCAATGGTTTTCAGGCATGGAAACAACGGCGGCGCCGGCGGAGACCTCTCTTTCTTTTTTCACAGAGCCGGGAATAATGACGCCTCCGGATGGTTGTGCCGGCAGCGGACGGAGACATCATGCGCAGAAACCGACAGCACGAGGCCGAATTCGAACAGGGGTGCATGGAGCACCTCGACAGCCTCTACGCCACGGCCATGAAGCTCACCCGCAACCGGACCGAAGCGGATGAACTGGTGCAGGACACCTACCTGCGGGCGTTCCGCTTCCGCAGCAGCTTCGCACCGGGAACGAACCTCAGGGCCTGGCTCTTCCGCATTCTGACCAATACCTTCATCAACGATTACCGCCGGGCCCGCCACGCGCGGAACTATGTGGAGCGGGCCGCCGCGGAACCGCTCTACGACGAAGTCCTCAACCGCCACGCCCTCGAATATGCCGGCAATCCGGAAAACCACGTATTCAACGCCTGTTTTCAAAAAGAGCTGACGGCCGCCCTCGAAGAGCTTCCCGAGGAATTCCGCATGGCGGTGCTCCTGTGTGACGTGCAGGGGTTTTCCTACAAGGAAATTGCCGAGATGCTGGAACTGCCCATGGGTACCGTGATGTCACGGCTCCACCGGGGCCGCCGCCTGCTGCAGGCCCGGCTCGTGGACTGGGCCGTGGAAGAAGGGATCCGCCCCGCGCCGTCGATACCGCCGGCCTGCGAAGACGCCGCGCAATCGGAACCCCCGGTTCCCCTGGACGATTTCCGCCGTAAAAAGGAGATTCGCGGATGAATTGTGCAACCAGCCGAAAGTTCATCGATGCCTACATGGATGGCGAACTGGAACCCGGCATGATGCTGGAGATGGAAGGCCACATGGCCGCCTGCGCGGATTGTTCGGCCCTCCACCTGCTGAAACGACGCATGCAGCGGGCCCTGCGGGAAGGATGTGCCATGGAAGCGCCGGCTGCCCTGCGGCAATCCGTCCGCGCCATCGCCGCCTCCGGAGGGCGTCGTCGCTGGACAATGGTCGCTCTGCCCGCGGCAGCGGCGGCAGCGGTGCTGGTGGGCGTTCTCTTTGTCGGCTCTCTGGCGCCGTCCGACACCGTGGATGCGGTGGTGGAGGACATGGTGGCCCGCCACGCACGGGCGCTGCCCATGGAAATTGCCGATGCCAGGGAAGATGCCGCCGCTTCCTGGTTTCAGGGAAAAATCGATTTCCCCGTCCGGCCCCTTTCGCCGGGCCTGAAGAACGCGTCGTTCGAAGGGGCGCGGGTGTCCAACGTGCGGGACCAGCAGGCCGCCCAGATGACCTATCTGGTGGACGGCCGGCGGGTCACCTTCCTGGTATTCCCGGCCGCGGACCTGACCATCCGGGGCGGGGACGTGCGCACGGTGAACGGACGCGAATACCTCACAGGGCGCCGCAACGGTTACAACGTGGCTCTCACAAGGGAAGGGGACATGATCTACGCCGTCAGCTCCGACCTCTCCGCAAATCGCCTCGTGTCCCTGCTGGCCCGGGGGCGCTAGTCTGCCGCCGGTTCTTCCTTCGGTCCGCAGCGGGTGAAGATTTGCTGGTACTCCTCATCTTTTGAATAGTCGGGAACCCATTTTTCAACGGAGTACAGCAGGTCGTCGATGGTCTTCGCCTTCCGGTTGACAAGGGGGTGTTTCCGGGCGGCCATGAGGGCGGGAATCTCTCTGGCAAAACAGGCGGCAAATACCTTTGCCTGCGCCTGTTCCACCCCCTGCTCCCCGTACCAGGAGATGAAGTCGTCGGTGATGAAGCGCGCCATCCGGGTCCAGTCGTCGGGAAAATGCAGGCGCGCGCATTCCAGATCGAACCCTTCGCGAACCTTGTCGTAGTGGATCTTCTGCAGGCATGCCTCCTGCCCGGCCAGGTGTTCCGCCTCCGTGGTGAACCCCGGATTGTACAGGTAGTTGCAATCCGATCGGTTGAGAAACGCAATGGTCCGATCGACTGTGCATTCCGCCATCTTCTGTCGGACGTCACCGGGCAGGTCGTAGATGGCATAGGCCTCGGCAATCCCTTCGAGGGCCGCGGTCATCAGCTCTCCGCGGGCACCGTTCCAGTGAGCGCCGGCAGCCTTCTTGAGCTCTACCTCCGCAGACGGCGCGAGGATGTCGCATCCGCCGACCAGCATGGCCAGCGCTGCGCACACGGCAGTTCGATATCGCATGGGTGTCCTCTTTCCTTCACTGACAGAAATCCGCAGAACGGTCGCGGGTTACTGGGCCGCTTCTTCCTTGGGCCCGCAGGCGGTGAGGATGTCCTGGAATTCCTTGTCCGCCTCGTAGTCCTTGATGTAGGTGTCCAGGGTAAACAGAAGGTCTTCGGGCTTTTTGGCTTCCTTGTTGACCAGCGGGTTCTTGCGGGTGTTCATGAGGGCCGTCAACTTGTCCCCCACGCAGGTGCCCATGGTTTTTGCACTCGCCGCATCCACGCCGTTCTGAGCGAAGGACGCCTCAAATTCACCGGCAAAGATCTTGCCCATGATGGCCCAGTCGTCCGGGAAATGCGCCTTCGAGCACTCCACCGTGTAGCCGCCCTGCACGTCCTCGAACTTCACTTTTTCCAGGCATTTTTCCTGATTGGCGAGGTGCTCCGCCTCGGTGGTGGTCTCCGGGTTGTACAGGTAGGAGCAGTCCGACTTGTTCAGAAACTCAATGGACTTGTCTACAATGCATTCCGATATCTTTGTCGTTACACCGGCGGGGAGGGCGAACACGGCATATTCGGTGGTGATGGTGGTGGAGATCTGCCCCATCAGGTCACTTCGGGCATCGTTCCAGCCGGCGCCCGCCGCATTCATCACTTCCACCTGGGCGGACGGTGCAAATATTTTCCATGCGATGCCCAGGCCCACGGCCACGACTGCTCCGATGATGGTTGCCATTTTTTTCATTGTGCTTCTCCCTCGTCGATGGTTGGTCCGGCAGGCTGATTCCCGCCGGCGTTGCTATTTCTTCAATGTCTCCAGATAACCGCGATAGTCGTCGTACAGGGTCTGCCGCAGTGTCGCATCCGTTGCCGCATCACCACCCATGGGCGGTGTCAGCACATAGTCATCGTGCGGATCCATGTACTGAAATCCAAAACAGACAAATTTTTCGACAAACGGCGCTTCCGCCGTCAACTGTCGTTCGAGTTGCGCAATGGAGCCGGGAACGAACTGGGGCGCCAGGCGCGTGCCGAGGTTGGTGAACAGCTCCGCGTTGCCCCACAGTTCCTTGCCGGATGCAGATGCCGCACCGGCCATGGCCTCGAAGAACGGTGAAATCAGGTCTGTGTTGTCCGTGAGGGTAAATGGATCCACCCCTGCGCCGTCCTGCAGGATGACCACATCGATATCGGAGTTGGAAAGAGCGTAGTGCCACATGGCGCCAAATTCCTCCGGCGTGGACAGGGCCGTGTTGAAAAACGGCGAGATGGCGAGGCGCAGTTGCGGGTCGTGGGCGTGCACCGCGTCCGCAACGTAATCGAGCAGGGCGGCGAGTAGGGTGGTGTTGGTATCCGGAATAAAGGCCACGTTCTCCACCTCTACGGAGTAATAGAATCCGCCCAGCGCGGGATGGTCGCCGTATTTTTCGTAGAGTTCGTCCACCACTTCGACAGAACGGGCCATGTGGTAGTCGATGATGGCCACGTCCTCCTCCGTCAGGTCCGTATCCGCCACGGCCTGCCACCAGTTGAAGGCGTTGTCGTCCTCGCACAGGTACAGCCCCAGCCAGATTTCCACGCCGGCGGCCTGTCCCGCGTCGAGGAGGTATTCCACGGGTTCCTTTCCCCCCGTGGACGGGGCGCCGGGCCAGCTGGTGGGCGTTACCCAGGCCCGCGCCGCGATGCCCTCCAGCGGTTCCAGGGTGGTGTCATAAAAGGCGAAATCCGCGCTGGAAGGTTCACCATACGCGTCGGAGAACCAGGTCTGGTTGTGCCAGTAGTGCATGGTCCACTGGTAGAACAGCATGGTGGCACCGGCGTCCTTCATGGTCTGCACCCAGTCCGTATACTCCTGCTGGCTGCTGAACCGGTCAAAGCTGGTGGCCCCGTATCCCAGGGACGGCTGGACAAAGAAGCCGTCAATGCGGGGCACCGCACCGCTGTCCGTGTCACCGGTGGTTTCACTGTCGGTGTCCGTATCGGTGCCGGTATCGGTAACGGTCTCAGTATCGGTGTCACCGTGCGTATCCGCGCCGGTGTCCGTGTTGCTGTCCGTACTGGTGTTGCTGTCCGTGTCGAAACCGGTATTCCCATTCGTCGGATCGCTGCAGTACAGCATCGCCACAGAAGACAACAGAGACAACCATCGGAGCATCGACGCGGTTCGCATGGGAAGACCCAGTGTACTGCATTTTTTTTACCGCGCGACAGGTTTTCCGGGGCTCCGGTTGCCCGCAGGCGCAATTTGTCCTAAAAACGGCCCCGTCGGGGAGGACATCGCCATGTGTGAAATCAACAACAAGCGTCCGACTGTCGCACCGACCGCATGGGTGGCGGACAGCGCCCACCTGAGCGGCGACGTGGTCATCGACGACAACGCATCGATCTGGTTTGGCGCCGTCCTGCGGGGAGACGAGGAGCGCATCGCCATTGGCGCGGAAACCAACATCCAGGACGGCTGTGTGCTGCACACGGATGAGGGATTTCCCCTGACGGTGGGCGAACGGGTGGTGGTGGGACACCGGGCCGTGCTGCACGGATGCACGGTCAAAGACGGGGCCCTCATCGGCATCGGTGCCATCGTGCTGAACGGCGCGGTGGTCGGCGAAGGAGCCATCGTGGCCGCCGGTGCCCTCGTCACCGAAGGTGCGGTCATTCCCGCCGGCCATCTGGCCGTGGGCGTTCCCGCAAAGGTGCTGCGTCCCGTAAAGGACGAGGAGAAGAAGCGCATCGCCGGAGGGGCGGACCACTACATCCGCGCAAAAGAACTGTACCGGCGCTGACGGTTTCTCCGCGGCACAGGCTGTGTCACTCACCGCCGGCTGACTTCCGCCGATGATTTCCGCAACCTTCCGTTTCCACTCATGATATTGTTGCTCTGTTCCAGGGTGAAAGGCTTCGGGTAAGTCCCGCACGGATTGTGCAGATCTGTCCGGACAGATGAATTGCGCAAGGAGAACGCCATGAGCAGATTGTCTATTTTTGTCATTGTTCCGTTCCTGTTGGTCGGTCTCGTGTCCGGATGCGGTGACCAGCGGTCCGGGGTTCCGGGTTCCCCGATCGGGGTGCCCCACATCCTGCCGGTGCTGTCTGACTCGGACATCATTGAATGGGATGCGGATTTTCAGGCCATCCACGGCAGCGCCGACGGGGACCTCGTCATCACCGGTGACGGCGGGACGATTGTGACGCGACGCAGCGGCGTCTGGGCTCTCGAATCGTCCGGAGTGAATGTTCCCCTGTTCGGTGTTCACCACAATGCCGATGATGACATCTGGGCCGTTGGTCCCAACCGGACGATTGTCCACTACGACGGCACCGGCTGGGTCATCGTATGCGGTGGCCCGATAGACGGAGATACGGCAACAGAATCGGACAGCAACACGGAGTCAGACACTGATGACCCCGCCATCGCCGCTCTGGCCGCGCTGCATCCCGATACGCATTTCTTCGGCGTGTGGGCCAACTCTCCGTCGGATGTCTACGTCGTCGGTTCCGGATGGACGATGGTCCACTGGAATGGAACCCTGTGGTCAACCAATCCTGCATCCTCTGGCTATGGCTGGTACTTCGACGCATGGGCACCGGATAGTCAGAAAATTTTTGTCGTGGGTACAGTGGGCGCCGGCGCCATTTCCTGGTGGGATGCGGATGGGTGGAACCAGGCCAACGCCTGTTTTCCTGTAGATGAGGATACCGATATCACCGCAGACACCGGCACGGAAACGACCAGTGATGGCGACACGGAGGCGAATCCGGATACAGAAACCGACAGCGAAACGGATCCGCCGGTCAACTTCGATGGAATCTGCATCAACTTCTTCGGCGTATGGGGAACCTCCGGGAACAATGTATATGCCGTCGGAGATCGCGGCACCATCGCACACTTTGGCGCAGGTACAGGGACCCTGCAGACCACCGGAACCACCTTGAATACCCTGAACGACGTGTGGGGCAGCTCGGACACGGACATCTGGGCCGTCGGCAACAACGGCACGGTGATGCATTCAAACGGTTCCGTGTGGACGTTGATGTTCATCCTGATCGAACACAACCTGTATGGCGTGTTCGGCACCTCGGCGACGGACGTCACGATGGTCGGCGAAAACAACTGCCTCATCCACTATGACGGCGCGGATTTCGACTACTCCAACTGCGTGGAACCCGCCAATGATGACAGTGACACGAATCTGGACAGTGACATCGATACGAATTCCAGTTCCGATGGGGATGTGGACGGCGACAGCGACACGAACAGCGATGCGGACAGCGACACGAACAGCGACGCGGACAGCGATGCGGATGGCGACAGCGACAGTGACAGCGATGCAGATGGTGATGTGGACTGGACCATCGACACATCGGACGAACCGGGACCGGATACGGACATCTACACGGGACTGCACATATTCGACGACGGCGACAACCCGACCAACGTGGACAAGGGATGCGCCACCACCTCACCTGGTTGGCCGACCATCTCCCTGCTGACGTTCCTGCTCCGTTGATCTCACCCTCGCCATTTTCGAACAAACTGAAATGATTTCAAACACCTCGGCTGGGTTGCCCTTAAGGGGAACCAGGAGAATTGACACTGGTGGGATTATGTGTGATAATAGGTTACAGAGTAGGAGGATGTCATGAAAATCAGATTTGAATCCCGCCGGTCACTGGAAGTTCCCATGGAGGTGATCACGTCGTACTGGGATGAGCCCGTGATGCTCCGGACCGGGGATCTGTCCCCCCGGGGCGCTTTCATTCCATGCAGCCTGATCCCGGACCTCGGTGAACACGTCATCTGTTCGTTTGCCCTGCCCAACCGGCGGACCTACGACTTTTTCGCGGAGGTGGTACGCGTCAATGCCGGTCGCCGGGCTTCAGACCGCGGGGATCCGGGCTTCGGCGTGGCATTCCTCGACGCGAAACCCGTTGAGCGCCTGCAGATCCGCGACGCTCTGTCCGCAACGCCACCGCCGGTACCGACCATGCGGAAACCGCGGAACGGCGCGAAGGTGAAGCGCCGCGCCTGACCGACATTTTTTTGACCCGCGCGGGGATACAGGAGTACATCCTTCGTCATGAATGCCCTGTGGAAATTTCTCTGGTGGGTCCTCCCCCTGAGTCTGCTCCTCACCACGGCCGTCTATGTTCCCCTGAAACTCAGGGACGACAACGGTTTTCCACGCGTGCGGCGTATCTCGTCCCAGCTGGAGATTCTGGAAGCGCGAAACCGGCAACTGAAGGCCGAAAACGAAACCCTCCGCCGACAGATCCGGGCCATCCGCAACGACCCGGACTACATTGAAAACCTGGCCCGCAACGATCTGGGTCTCATCGGACCGGACGAAGTTGTCTTCCAGTTCTGAACCGCTGACGCCGGTCAGGAACCCCTGGTCCACGGATCCTTCAGGTAGTAGTAAATGCCGCCCGCGGCGGAGACGAGCCACCACAGGATGAATACGGCGATGGCGAGCATCTTCCACCAGGCGTCCAGCAGGACAATCATCGCCACGGCGATGCCGAGCAGCAGCAGACAGGGCACGAACAGGGCAAATCGCGTGTAGATCAGCGCGCCCAGCCCCGGAATGAAGATGTTCAACAGCATCTGGTACAGTGCGGCAGATGACTTGGGCGGCAGGACCGCGGGTTCCTGCGCGGGAGCCTGAACAGAACCGGATTCTTTCGGGTCTTCCATGGGTGGCATCCTCCTGTCGCCGGGTGGGGCGACGCATCCAGTCTATCCTGAAGTCCGCTGCGAAAACAACGGCGAACAGAGTCAGGGCGTCGGGCGCTTGTCCGGCAATCCATCATGCCCGTGCCACCGGATGACCACCGGCCGGCTGCCCGGCGGCCACGATGCGCCGTCCCTTGTTGCGAACTGCACGGTGACGCGCAGGGCATCGAGGGGCCAGCCTCCGGGGCTCGTCATCCGCTGCCGATCAAGGATGAGTTCTCCCTTCTGCCAGGTTCCCGTCGGCCGCACGCCAGAGGTGGGCAGGAGCCAGCGCACATGGGTCTTGTTGCTGCCTTCGACGACGGCCTTTATCAGCAGATCATCCGGCAGGGGTTGCCGCGCCCGCCAGTACAAGTCGAGGAACAGGGTGATGCGTTGCGCGTAGCGCCCACTGAAGGGCTCCCGGGCGGGCTTCAGGTGACCTTCTGCGGCCACCAGCTCGACAATCCCTTCAGGCTGCGCCGGCTGCACGACCGCCGTGTCCGGAATCACCCCCGGAGACACCTCCGCAAGGCGCGCCTTTCCCCCACCCTTTTTACGAATGTACAGTCGCCAGGGCGGATTGTCCTTCCACAGGGCCATGTCCGGGTCGGCCAGGGTGGCCGCGATTTCCCGTTCCATGGGAGCAAACCAGCGCTGCGGATCGATGCCGTTCCACTGCTGCTGCCGGATATCCACGACCACCGCGTCCGGCGCCGGGTGGGCAAAGGCCGGCGAATAAATGCTTCTTCGTTCGGCTATGTGATTGAGCAGCGCCGCCGGTGCGGACACGCGCCATTCCGGCTGCTCTTTCAACAGTTCACCGTACCACCGGAGGATGCCCTCTTCCCGATCCATCGCAAAGGATGCGGCATTCCAGCTGCGGCTCGCGGGCGTGGCACCGTACAGCGCGTGCATGGCAACAACGGCGAATACAAAGGCAACCGCCGCTGTGGTCCGCTTCCACGCAACCGTCTGCGCCATGCGTGCCAGTCCGGCAGTGGCGCCGCAGAACAGGCCGGGCAGCAGGAGGGCAACATAGTGACTGCGCAGATCACTGCTGCCGGGAAACGCGGAGATGGCATTGATCAGAAACGGTCCGGCGACGGCCAGCAACCACCGCGCGCGCAATAGCGGCAGGGCGGCTACGCTGCAGAGAAGCGCAGCGCCGTAAAGGATGTCCTCCTTTTGAAACAGCGTCTGAACGAGGACGATTGGATGGGTGATCAGATAGACGGCGATATCCGCCGTGGTACCTCCGAAGTGCGGAAAATGGGCCTGCAGGGAGCCGTTGGCGGGCAGAAAATGCGGTTGAATGACGAGTGTGTAGCCGAGAAACCAGATCATCGCGGCACCGGCGAGGAGGAGGCCTTTCCACCTTTGGCCGTGTTCCATTGCGAATATTGCACCCGCGCCGGCCGCCACCAGCGCCACGTCCTCCCGGGCGAGGCAGGCAGCTCCCAGCAACAGCAGCATCCGGCGGAACCGTCCGGCGTGCAGGGCGCAGAAGGCGGCGATGAGCAGCGGCAGGGCCAGGTTTCCCGGATGGAATTCCCGGCTGCCGAGTTGCAGGGTCGATGGATGCAGCACGAACGCGACCGCCGGCAGAAGCGCCAGGGATGCGCGTCCGGTCATCTGTCGGGCAAGCCGGTACAGCAGGGGCACACAGGCGCCCAGGGCCAGGGCGTTGGCGACGAGGAGGGTCGGCGCCAACGGCAGCACGTACGACAGGGGAACGAACAGCCACAGGATGGGCATGAAGTGCAGCCCCAGCTCGTGGGCGCACAGGATGGGATGCATCCGATCGCCGTGGGCCATGCCCCATATCACCCGCACGTAGAAGCCGATATCAAAGTTGTCGTTGCTCAGCGTGTAGAATCGCAGCAGCGACAGGGTGATGGCCGCGCCCGCCAGCAGCAGTCCCAGGCCCACCGCGATGGCAGCGCCCCGGCGGTCAACAAAGAGCGGAATGCTATTCAATGGGGATGATGATGGGTTCGTGGATTTCAAAACAGTTGTTTTCCGGTGCGGTCCACCAGATGGCGTTGTACCAGAACTGGGGATGCTGGAAATAGAACTCCGCGTAGTTCCACTGCTCCAAATCCGTATCATAACAGGGATCGTACGGGTTGGGGGTGGTCTGCTGGTTGGTCCCGGGCAGCCATACGTTGGTAAAAAGCGGCCACTCGTCAGCGAGGGCCAGGGCCCTGCCCTTGCCGATATCCACTGCGACCAGTGCATTGTCCGTCACCGAAGTGGCGTCCGCGGCCGTCGCGACCACCGTTGCCCCATCCGGGGCGTTGATGCTGGAACCCCAGAATGCGGCAATGCGCGTCACCTCCCGGGCAATGTCATGGTCCGCCCATGTCGTGATCGGCACCGCTCCCTCCCAGCAGTAATTGTTATTGGGAAGCTCCGGTTCCGACAGGTACACATCGTTGTTGTACGACATGCCCGTGGCCGGTTCCATGATGCTGTTGATGGCGGCCACTTCCTGGGTTGTCACATTCCCGTTGAAGCCGGTTACGGTGATCATACCGCCGCCGGCCTCCAGCCATTCCCGCAGGGCGTCCGCCTCCGACGCGCCGTAGCTCCAGAAGGGACCATCCTTGGTCTGGGCCTGGTTCAGGAACAGCAGGATGTCGTAGTCGGCAAGAAAGGCGGCATCGATGGTCGGTTTGGACGAAACCATGGTGACAATGGCATTGCTCTTGGTATTGAGCCACTCCACGAACGCACTGACATCATTCTTGCTTGCCGCGCTGTCGTAAGTGCCGATGACCGCCATCCGCAGGCAGTAACAGGTATCCGGATGGTCCTCGCCGTCCGGGCAGACCATTTCGATGAGTTCTTCCGTGTCCGTGTCGCCGTCGCTGTCACTGTCTGAATCGCTGTCGCCGTCGCTGTCACTGTCCGCATCGCTGTCTATGTCCGCGTCGCTGTCCGTGTCGCTGTCACTGTCGCTGTCACCGTCCACGGCGGTCCGTCCCGGATCCTTTTCGCAGGCCGAAAACCCGAGCAACGCCGTTGCAAGCATCAATCTGAAAAGCATGGTCATGAACACTCCTCCGCTGATGAAACCCGGTGCACCCGCACCGGGGGTTATGCTGGATGGGGCTTACTGGACGTCCACATAGAAATCGTAGGTGGCCAGACCTGCACCGCCGCTCCAGATCTCGAAGCCCACCTGCACATTGGACAGGTAGTCGGTCGCTTCCACGACGTCCCGGCTGACAGCGTCGTTGATGAACGTCATCAAATCAAAATCGAAATCTTCGATGGGCGACGTGGCCACATAGGCGATGTACGGCGCACCGGAGGGACCGTTGCCGCCGCTCCACACGTCCCAGTTGCGGCCCGCCAGGTTCACCACGCCCTGACTCGAACCGATGGGATAGACGTCGTTGTGATGCTGGTACCAGACCATCAGGTAGGCGGCATTCACGTTGCCGTCGTTGGTGGTACTGAACCACACGTCATAGGCGGCGTTGTAAGTGCCGGATACGCCGCTGGCGGCGTTGCTGTCCCAGCCCGTGTACACGTGGCTGAGGGAGTCGACCCGGGCGGGCAGCTCGGCGCTGTTCGAATAGTCGTTGTACTTGCGGCCATAGACGATTTCCGGATAGGTGGCCGGCGCGCCCCATGTGCTGGTGTTGCCTCCCTGACTGGCCACCGTGAAGAACGTGTAGTCCGGTGCCTGGTTTACGCGGATGCACTGATCATTGACGTTCCACGCGTTGTTCATCACCAGATAGTCCACGCTGTTGCGCGCCACGTGGAAACTGCCGTACTGGTCGCAGGTGTAGCCGGAGCCCTGCAGGGTCACTGTGCTGGTGTCCGTATCCGTGTCGGAACCGCCGTCCATCTCAGTCAGTTCTTCCAGACAGAAATCGAAGGCCCGGTTGCCCTCGATGTCACCGGGAACCATGATGAGGGCCGCGGACAGCTCCTCGCCGTTGTACCAGTTGCCGCCGTTGTCCCAGCATTCGGTATTGAATGAATCAAACGAAATGATCTGGGCACCGTTGGCGAGCGGTGCGCACCAGCGGTGGTTGGCGTTCGTGGCGCCATCCGGGCTCTGAATCTGGATGCGCAGAGGTGTGGTGCCCACGTAATTGGACACATCCACATAGATTCCCGTTCCCGTGGGAACAACCGTGCCGATGGCGGTCTCGCTTCCCCATGCCTGGGCCAGGTTGATGCCCAGCATGGCGTTATCGTCATAGGTGTTCATGACCATGCCTTCGATGCACAGGGCATCGCCGGCGGTAATCCCGGAGAAGTCCTCCGGCGTGGCGGTCGACGTGCCGCTGGTCGCCACCCAGGAGAAGCCGTTCCAGTCGTTGGTGACCACGTAGCCGCCGTCGTGCACCGTGTAAGGCGTGCCCAGCTCCGGCGGCGTTCCCGTATCCGTGTCAATGCCGGTGTCGGTATCAATGCCGGTGTCGGTATCAATGCCGGTATCGGTATCAATGCCGGTATCGGTATCCACGCCGGTATCGGTATCAATGCCGGTGTCCGTGTCGATGGCGCTGCCGATGGGATAGATCTCGTTCACGCAGAAACTGTAGTTGATCAGGCCGGCTTCGTCTCCGGGCACCATGACCATCGCCTGGGTGATCGCTGCGGTGCCGTTGTAAGCCGTACCCGTGGTACCCCAGCATTCGGTCTTCAGCTGGCTCCACGCGATGGTGTTCGCGCCGGCGGCCAGGGTGGCGCAGTAGTCCTGCCCACCGGACGTGATCTGCAGCCGTACCGTGGTGTTCAGGGTCTTGGTGAGGTTGACATAGATCCCCGTATGGGAGGCCGTGGGCGTCCAGCTCTGAGGGGTCGTGCCCGATTCGGGCTGATTGATGTTGAACCCCAGAATGCCCACCGAGTCATAATTATCGACCAGCTGACCGCTGACGCAGAGCTGGGTTTCCGCTCCCGTCAGATGGGAGAAATCTTCCGGTGTGATCGTCGTTCCGTCCACTTCGCCGGGGCTGGTCCACGCGAACCCGTGCCAGTCGCCCGCGTACACGTAGCCCCCCGCCATGATGTCAAAGAACAGGTGGTCCGTATCCGTGTCCACGGTCGTATCGGTGTCCACGCCCGTGTCGGTGTCCACGCCCGTGTCCGTGTCTGCGGTATCGCTGCCCGTGTCCACCGTCGTGTCCGTATCTGTGGTGTCGCTGCCCGTGTCCACCGTTGTGTCCGTATCCACCGTGCTGCCGATGGGATACATTTCGTTCACGCAGAAACTGTAATTAATCGTTCCCGCGACATCTCCGGGCACCATGACCAGCGCCTGGGTAATCGCCGCGGTACCGTTGTAGGCTGTTCCTGTGGCTCCCCAGCAGGCCGTTCGCAATTGGCTCCACGTAATTGTGTTGGCACCGTTGTTGAGGGCCACGCAGTAGTCCTGCCCGCCGGAGGTAATCTGCAGTCGCACCGTGGTGGGCTGGTTTTTCGTGATGTTCACGTAAACGCCCGTGTGGGCGGCCGTGGGCGTCCAGCTCTGGGTGGCAGTGCCCGATGCGGGCTGGTTGATGTTGAACCCCAGGATGCCCACCGCGTCGTAGTCCGCAGCCAGCTGTCCGTTGACACAGAGCTGGTCCGTCCACCCGTCCACTGCCGAATAGTCGTCCGGGTTGATGGTGGAGCCGGCCACCTGGCCGGGGCTGGTCCACGCATACCCCTGCCAGTCACCCGCGTACACGTAGCCGCCCTGCTTCACGTCCCACAGTCCGTCCCTGGCGCCGTTATCACCGGGCACCCCGGTATCGGTATCGGTATCCGTGTCCGTATCCGTATCCGTATCCGTGTCCGTATCGGTATCGGTATCCGTGTCGGTATCGGTGTCCGTGTCGGTGTCTGTGTCACTGTCCGTATCGGAGTCACTGTCCGTATCCGAATCGGTGTCGGCGTCGCTGTCCGAGTCGGCGTCGCTGTCCGCATCCGAATCGCTATCGCTATCGCTGTCGGTGTCGCTGTCCGTGTCGCCATCCGTGTCTGTGTCCCCGAAGACGGGCGCCGGATCAGTGCCGCAGGAAGCAGCCGAGAGTGCCAGGAGCAGTCCGGCCATCAGACAGAAAACCAGTCGCAGTGCTTGATGAATCATGAGATCAGATCCTTTCTTTGAAATCATTAAAAGCTACCGACAACACTTTACTTCTGCTGTAATCCTGAAGATGTTCATTTCAGATTCAAAGGATGTCCAATTGGTCGGACCCCGGATCCTTCACAACTCTCAACTATCGGGAATGAAAAGAAAATCAGAAGTGCCCGGAATGAGGCAGACGCCTACTGCACATCCACGTAGAAATCGATGGTCTTGAGGCCCGTGCCGCCGCTCCAGATCTCAAACCCTGCCTGCACGTTGGACATGTAGTCCGTGGTTTCCACCACCCCGCGGGAAACCGCATTGTTGACGAACGGCATCAGATCGAAAGTGAGGGTTTCGATGGGCGACGTGGCCACATAGGCGATGTAGGGCGCGCCTCCCGGACCGTTGCCGCCGCTCCACACCTTCCAGTTCACGCCGGCGATGTTCACGGCGGCGGCCTGTTCCGTTCCGATGGGATACACGTTGCTGGATTTCTGGAACCAGACCATCAGAAACGCCGCGTTGTCTTCGCCGTCGTTCGCCGTGCTGAACCACACATCATAGGCGGCGTTGTAGGTGCCGGACACACCGCTGTTGGCGTTGTGGGTCCACTTTGTATACACGTGGTTGAGGGTGTTCACCCGGGCCGGCAGCTCCGCGCTGTTGGAGCTGTTGGAGCTGTACTTTTTGCCGTACAGGATTTCCGGATAGGTGGCCGGCGACCCAGTGGTGCTGGTGCTGCCTCCCTGGCTCGTCACCGTGAAGAAGGTGTAGTCGGGCGACTGGTTCACCCGGATGCACTGGTCGTTCACGTTCCACGCGTTGTTCATCACGAGATAGTCGACGCCGCTGCGCATCACGTGGAAGTTTCCGTACTGTTCACAGGTGCTGCCCGAACCGCTGAGGGTGGGGGTGCTGGTGTCCGTGTCCGTGCCGCCGTCCAGCTCCGTGAGTTCATTGAGGCAGAAATCGAAGTTCCGCACGCCGGTGCCGGTACCCGGAACGATGATCATCGCTGCGGACAGGGGCTCGCCGTCGTACCAGTTGCCGCTGTTGTCCCAGCATTTCGTGTTGAATGAATCGAGGGACACCACCTGGGAACCGTTGGCGATCTGGGCGCACCAGCGGTCGTCTTCATTCGTGGCGCCATCCGGTCCCTGAATCTGGATGCGCATGGGCGTTGCCGCCACGTAGTTGGACACGTCGACGCGGATGCTGTTGCCGGTGGGGATGACCGTGCCGTTCACCGTATTGGTTCCCCAGGCCTGGGCCAGGTTGATGCCCAGCATGGCCGTGGAGGCATTTGCCGCGCCGACGGTGCCGTCCACACACAGATCGTCCCCCGCCTCAATGTCGGTAAATTCCGCTGGATTGATGACGCTTCCGGTGCCGGACTTGGCGGTCCATGCAAAACCGTTCCAGTCGTTGGTCACCACAAAGCCGCCATCATGCACCGTGTAAGAGGTTCCCAGGGGCGGCGACGTTCCCGTGTCCGTGTCCACGCCGGTATCCGTTCCCGTATCGGTATCCACGCCCGTGTCCGTGTCCACGCCCGTGTCCGTGTCCACCGCGCTGCCGATGGGATAGATCTCGTTCACGCAGAAGTTGTAGTTGATCAGGCCGAGTTCGTCTCCGGGCACCATGACCATCGCCTGAGTAATCGCCGAGGTGCCATTGTAAGCGGTGCCCGAGGAGCCCCAGCAGGCGGTTTTCAACTGGCTCCACAGGACCGAATTGGCACCGGCAGACAGGGCGAAGCAGTAATCCTGGCCTCCGGACGTGATCTGCAACCGCACCGTGGTGTTCAGGGTCTTGGTGAGGTTCACGTAGATGCCCGTGTGCTGTGCCCCCGGCGTCCAGCTCTGGGTGGCAGTGCCCGATGCGGGCTGGTTGAGGTTGAAGCCCAGGATGCCCACCGCGTCGTAGTCCGCAGCCAGTTGTCCGTTGACGCAGAGTTTGTTTTCCGTCCCCGTATAGGCCGAAAAATCATCCGGTGTGATGGTCGTTCCCGCCACTTCGCCGGGGCTGGTCCATGCGAATCCGTGCCAATCGCCCGCATACACGTAGCCCCCCGCCATGATGTCAAAAAAATCATGATCCACATCGCCGTCCGTGTCCGTATCGGTGTCGGTGTCCGTGTCCGTAT
>JAKQNG010000125.1 GCA_029565915.1 Deltaproteobacteria bacterium | reverse complement strand
GGGCAGGCCGGATAGCCGGGCGCGGGACGGATGCCCTGATACCGCAGGTGAAACAACCCGGCCGGTGTAAGAGATTCGTCCGGTGCGTATCCCCACCATTCTTTGCGCACCTGCCGGTGCAGCACTTCGGCAAAGGACTCGGCCAGACGGTCGGCCAGGACCCGGACCATGATGGCGTTGTAGGCGTCCTTGTCCCGCTCGAATCGGGCGACCATTTCGTCCACGCCGATGCCCGCCGTCACCGCAAAGAATCCCATGTGATCCACGATGCCGCTGTCCCATGGGGCGACGAAATCCGAAAGGGCCAGATACGGCGCGTTTTCCTTGCGCATCTGCTGGCGAAGGGTGGGCACAATCAGCGCCGGTGCAGCGCTGCCTTCGACAAACACGTGGATGTCGTCGCCCACGGATGCGGCCCGATGGATGGCCATGATGCCGCTGGCGCGAAGGGCCTTCTGCGACAGCAGTGAGTCGAGCAGGTGCTGTGCGTCGTCAAATAACTTTTTCGCCGCGTCGCCCTTTTGCGAATCCGTGAGAATATCGGGATACTTTCCCCGCATTTCCCAGGCCGAAAAAAGGAACGTCCAGTCGATGGTGGCCACCAGGTCGCGCAGTGGATAGTCGGCGAACACCTGTTCGCCGGTGAAGGTGGGAAGAGGCGGCGGACTGGCTTGAAAGTCGATGCGGAGTCGGCCGTCCCTCGCCTGCGCAAGGGAAACCAGCTCACGGGTGGATGCGCGGCGCTCATGCTGCTCGCGGATGGCCGCATATTCCGCCTGCACCTGCGCCACGTACGCGGCGCGCTTTTCGCTGGAGAGCAACTGGCCCACGCAGGAAACGGCCAGGGATGCATCCCGCACCTGCACCACCGGCGCGCTGTAGGCGGGGGCAATTTTTACCGAGGTGTGCACCTTCGATGTGGTTGCGCCGCCCACCAGCAGCGGCACCGTGAACTGCTGCTGTTCCATTTCCTTTGCCACGCCGGCCATCTCCGCGAGGGATGGCGTGATGAGCCCGGACAATCCGATGATGTCCGCCCGCTCTTCCTTTGCCCGCTTCAGGATTTCGTCGCAGGCCACCATGACGCCCAGATCCACCACCCGGTAGTTGTTGCACTGGAGCACCACGCCGACGATGTTTTTTCCAATATCATGGACGTCGCCCTTCACGGTGGCCAGGAGCACTGTCCCCGCATGGCTCTGTTCGCCAGTCCCGGACGCCTCAATCAGAGGCAGAAGGACGCCCACGGCCTTTTTCATCACCCGGGCGCTCTTTACCACCTGGGGCAGGAACATCTTTCCTTCGCCGAAGAGGCCGCCCACCTTGTTCATGCCGTCCATGAGCGGTCCTTCGATGACCTGCAGCGGATTGCCGATCTGCGCCATTGCCTCCATCACGTCTTCTTCGACGTAATTGGCGATGCCTTTGACCAGCGCATGGGTCAGCCGCTCACCTACGGGCAGGGTGCGCCATTCGTCCACCGCCGCCGTGCGGGTTGATTCTTCGACGCTGGAGGCCAGCTCCACCAGCCGATCCACCGCGTCGTCCCGTCGATCAAACAGCACGTCTTCCACCCGCTGTCGCAGCTCGTCGGGAATGGCGTCGTAGATGGCCATCTGGGCGGGATTGACAATGCCCATGTGGAGACCGGCTTTAATGGCGTGGTATAAAAAGGCGCTGTTGATGGCCTCCCGCACGGGGTCGTTGCCCCGGAAGGAGAATGACACATTGGAGATGCCGCCGCTCATCCGCACCCGGGGCAGGGCTGCTTTCAGCTCCCGCACGGCGTCAAAGAAATCGAGGGCATAGCGTCGGTGGGCATCCACGCCTGTTCCCACCGCAAACACGTTGAGGTCCAGAATGATATCGTCGGGAGCGAATCCCGCTTTCCGGATGAGCAGGTCCACCGCCCGCAGGCCGATCTGCACCTTTCTGTCCTTTGTGTCCGCCTGCCCGTTTTCGTCAAACGCCATGACGACCACGGCGGCACCCAGTGATCGGATTTCAGCCGCCTGTCGCAGAAAGGCATCTTCGCCCTCCTTGAGGCTGATGGAATTGACGATGCCTTTTCCCTGCAGGCAACGCAGGCCTGCGGCGATGACGTCGAACCGGGAGGAGTCGATCATCACGGGCACGCGGGCGATGTCGGGTTCCGCGGCCAGCAGGTTGAGAAACGTGCGCATCTCTTCTGTTGCGTCGAGCATGGCGTCATCCATGTTCACGTCGATGATCTGGGCGCCGTTGGCCACCTGTTCTGCCGCCACTTCCAGGGCCAGCTCGTACTGTTTTGTGCGAATCAGCCTGGCGAACTTGCGCGATCCGGTCACGTTGGTGCGCTCGCCCACATTGACAAACAACCGGTCCGTGTCGATGCGCAGGGGTTCGAGGCCACAGAGAAAGCAGGAAGGGGAGAGGGCCGGAATGGCGCGGGGCTTCTGCCCTTCCACGGCCTTTGCAATGGCGGCGATGTGTTCCGGGGTCGTGCCGCAGCAACCGCCCACGATATTGACGAGCCCTTCTTGCGCAAACCGGCCGATGACGGCCGCCATGTGTGCCGGTGTGTCGTCGTAGGCCCCGAATTCGTTGGGCAGCCCCGCGTTGGGATGGACGGATACGCGAGTGTCCGCCACCGCCGACAGGGCCTGGAGATGGGGCGAGATTTCCGTTGCGCCGAGGGCGCAGTTCATGCCCACGGACAGGGGTCGGGCGTGGGCCACGGAAATCCAGAACGCCTCCACGGTCTGCCCGGAGAGCAGGCGGCCGGAGGCGTCGCTGATGGTGAACGAAATCATGAGCGGCAGGTCGAGTCCGTTGTCGTCGAGGAACCGGCGCACTGCCAGGATGGCTGCCTTGCAGTTCAGCGTGTCGAACACGGTTTCGATCATCAGCAGGTCGGCACCGCCCTCCACCAGTCCCCGGACGTTTTCGGTGGCCACCGTCACCATTTCGTCGAACGTGAGCGCCCGCATGCCGGGGTTGTTCACGTCCGGCGACAGGGAGAGGGATCGGTTTGTGGGGCCGATGATGCCCGCGACAAAGCGCGGCTTGTCCGGCGTCCGGGCAGTCCATTCATCGGCGGCGGTCCGGGCGATGCGGGCACCTTCCCTGGCAATTTCGAACGTGTGGGCCGCGGTGTTGTAGTCTGCCTGGGAGAGGGCGTTTGCGTTGAACGTGTTGGTTTCGATGATGTCCGCGCCCGCCGCGAGAAACCGCCCGTGGATGGCGGAAATGACGTGGGGCGCCGTCAGATTGAGAATGTCGTTGTTGCCCTTCAGATCCCGGTCGTGAGCGGCAAATCGCGTGCCCCGGAAATCGGCCTCGCTGAGCTGTTCGCGCTGGATCATGGTGCCCATGGCGCCGTCGAGGACGAGGATGCGCTGGGTGAGCAATGATTGAAGCTGATTGGTGCGGGTCATGGTCTGTCTCCTGATGGTCTTGTGCCTGTGCCGACTGTTAACACAGCCGTGGGCAGGGCGCCACCTTGGTCCTGATCGGAAGTGGTCACAGGATGTAAAGCCCCCGCCACGGCTCCGGTAGAAAATGGCCTTGGCGTTGCGGCTGTGTTTTCACGGGGCGACGATGTCGGTCATTTGCAATACATGCCACATTGGCTGACAGATTGCGCACCCGGGTGCGCAATTCAGTCTTCCTTCGGTTGTCTGGAAATTTGTGCGGGCGGGATGAAGGACTTTAGCGCCATCCATGCTGTCCGTCAAGCAGGGCCGGAGGGAGCAGCAGTGGGCGAAAGGAATCAGTGGAGCGAGGCCGTTCGATGTCTTTCATGGGAAGGAAGATCCGGCGGACTCTTCCGCTGAGAAAGACCGAATCCTGAACACACACACAACAGTCCTGACATTCTGTGTTCTTTGCCTGATTTTACGAGTGGTCGGTTTTCAGGTACACTCATGGCAGTCGAAACAGGACTGAATGCTATGCAGCGTACGCCGGGTTTTGAATGCGCATGAAAAAGTTACCAGGGGCAAAAACAGGCCAGAATGACAGAATGACAGGACCGTCCCCTTTGGTTCGAAAGGAATTGTCATGAACAGACTTTTTTTAACCTGTCTGCTTTTTTCAGTGTCCATCGTTTCCTGTCGCAATGACAACGACAACGATGACGATGACGAGCAGGCGGAAATCTACGACGTTGACTGCAACATGGTGAATCCGGACGACGAGACTTCATGCCTTGCGCATCTATGCGCCGCCCAGGCTGTCTATCGAGCCTGTGAAGGTCCGGCGACCTACTGCTACCGAAGGGAGGCCTGTTACGAAGAGTTCTACATCGAGTTCACCTGGTACTGTCCGGTGGACGGAAACCTGCAGCCGGACCTGCAGTCCAACTACGATGAGGTCGATGCGGAATACCAGACCTGTCTGGCAGATGCCGAAGACGACGGTGTGGCGGATTCGGACGATCCGATTGTTCCTTACAACGGCCCTGACCCTTACGCGGAGGTAGACTGTGAAGTGGCCGGACAGGACGAGAACATGTGTGACTACATCGTCTGTACTCAACAGCAAGGAGCGATTTCTTCCATGTATTCGTGTCGCGCCACTGTTGAAAACTGTGAAGCCAGTTGGCAGTGCATACTGGATTATCTCCATTGCCTGGTTGTGTCCTGTCCCAGCGGCGAGGAGATTGAATATATGAATACTTCGGTGCGGTCGGCATGCGAGGAGGCAATTAATATGTGTATCGGGGCGCTATAACCCGGACATGCCGCCATTGTGGACTGAACTGACAGATAGCCTCTCTTACAGAAAGCATGTTGCGCAGTGGAACAGCACATCCGGAACCTGCAGCGACAAGAATCATGTGCATTTGACCTTCGAAGACATCGTCGGTCTGGATTCCGTGGCGCTGCGGCTGGAAGGGTTCCTGGCGGGCTTTTTTGAACAGAAGGATGTGACAACAGAAATCCATACCGTCGGCAGTTGTTCGTCGGTGCCGATTGAGTGAAGGTGAAACCGATGAAGTATCTATTTGCAGTGAAATCAATTGCCGCCGGTTTTCTGTTGGGATTGTCACTGACCGGATGCTGGTTCTTTGACCATGAATGTATGAATGGTGATTATCAATGTAATGGAACGGTGATCGAATCCTGTTTCACTCACGACATGGTGTGGCGGGAGGAAGTGGATTGTGCTGACTATGGGGCCTTGTGCGTGGACGCTGCTGAAGATAGCCCTGCCCACTATCTGAATGAACACAGCAGGATTCCATATCGATGCGTGATTCCCGGCTTTGAATGTGCAGATGAAACATCCGAATGCCTGTCTGGTTCCGGGGCAATTATTGAATGTGAGGATAGCGATTCCACATCTGTTGGCGTAATCACCGAAATACTTAGACCTCAAGGGACAGAGACACAGTCCTGCATTGATTCTCCAGGAGAAGATGCACAGCTTCCCCAAGAGTTATGGTCTTGTTCAACGCCCGGAGTTTTTTGTGTAGATGAAACCAGATACATTTCCTGTATCGATGGCATTTGGAACTACATCCACGATTGCGACAGCGATCAGTTGTGCGTCGAAGAACAAGCCGGACAGGGATCGTGCCGGTCAACGGATACGGATTCGGCGACAGACACGTCCGTAGACACAGACTCGGATACGGCTGTTGACACCGACACGGCGACAGATACGGGAGGAAACTGAGGCCATGAAAACTGGAATACTTGAATACCTGATGATCGGATGTGTGTTCTGCTGTCTGTCCTGCCAATCCCATGATGACAACGACGACGATGATGACGATGACGAGCAGGCGGAAATCTACGACGTGGACTGCACCATGGTGAATCCAAACGACGAGACTTCATGCCTTGCGCGGCTCTGCGCGGCCCAGGCTGTCTATCGAGCCTGTGAAGGTCCGGCGACCTACTGCTACCGGGTGGAGGCCTGTTACGAAGAGTTTTACATCCATTTCACCTGGTACTGTCCGGTGGACGGAAACCTGCAGCCGGACCTGCAGCCCAACTACGATGAGGTCGATGCGGAATACCAGACCTGTCTGGCAGATGCCGAAGACGA
>JAKQNG010000123.1 GCA_029565915.1 Deltaproteobacteria bacterium | reverse complement strand
GTGGTACCTGGACAACCGGGATCGCTTTGCCGGCCCTTCGGAAGGCATCTCCCACCGCAGGCCCTGGGGTCAGGGCGTTCTGGGACTCGTCCGCCACTTCTTCTGAGGCCCGCCGCCTTTGACATTCGCTTGCCCCGCTCGCACCTTTCGCCTATCATCCGCCTTGCAACCACAAGGAGAAACCCATGGAACTCCAGGAACTCGTCGAACGAATCAATCAGTGGAAACTGCGCGGAGAAGGCGCTCCTGTCATGGAACAGAGGCCCCAGGCGCCGGCCCGTCCATCCGGTCCCCCGCCCATGCCGGTCGATGCGGCCGACGAACCGCAGGAAATGGAAGCGGACACCGCACCGGTCGAAATGGAATCGGAAGCGGCACCCGAGTCCACCGAGGAAATCGACGAGCTCGAAGTCGTTTCCGAGGAAGAAGTCTGAATCGATTCGACGCCCCTGCTCCGCGCCTGCTCCACTGTCCGACAAAGGAGTGCTGCCGTGAACAGGATTGACGCAACCATCTGTTCCGCCATCCTTGCTTCTGCCGTGCTGTTCTGCGCTTGTGGTGATCCCCCCGCCGACCGGCGCCGCAGGTTGCCGCAGGACGATTCCTGTCGGGGCCTTATTGCGGCCAGCTTCAACCGGTTCATCGCCGAATCGGGAGAGCCCTTTGAACGGTTTGAATTCACCGCCCTGTTTCCCCGCCACCGGGAACGGGATCTGGAGTCGGTGAATGCCCTGCTGCCCGTGCGCATTCCGGAATCCGACCTGCCCATCGACACGTGTTCGAAGCCGGAACCCGCGGTCATCACCCGGGCGGGCCGGCCTTCGTCCATGAAAGACATGGTGACCCTCGTGGATGCCGGCGACATGTTCGTCTCCTTCGGCGAAGGTCCGGTCCCCATTCCCACCCGCACCTTTCCCGACCTGCTGAAGGTCATCAATGGCGTGATCTACACCGCCAACCCGGACAGCCGACTGGAGCTGATCCCGGGCCGGACCTACACCCTCAAAACCACCGGCACGGACCTCATCGGCCCCTTCGAAGTGGTGCTGGACGCCCCCGACGATCTCGGCGACATCCGCCTGAACGGACAGTCCCCTGCCGACGGCATTCCGTCTCCCGCCCGTGACAATCCCCTGCAGCTCACGTGGGAGGGCTCCGGTTACGGTGACGAAATCCTGCTGGAAACCGCCTGGAACGCCCTGGGACTCTCCTGGAATTTCACCTGCCGGATGAAGGACGACGGCGCCTTTGACATCCCTGCAGACATGTCGATGCTGCTCAATGACACCCGGGGAGAAACCCCTCACGAAATGTCCCTGACCCGCATCCGACAGGTGTCCTTTGCGGCGCGGGGTCTGTCGTTCGGCAGCTTCACGTTCGTGGCCCGGACGGCCTTCCTGGTGGAATTTGAGTGAGACGGATTGAAGAAATGGGCTAAGATGGCCGTCATAGAATTGCCAACGAAGGGGTTTGCCCCGCTTCCGGGAGGTTTTACATGCGCGTTTCGCACAGACCGATCATTCTGCTGTCCGCGTTGATCATCTTCGCCGCGGCCCTGCCTGCCACGGCGGCCCAGCTGCAGATCAGCATCAACAAGGATGACGTGGACCTCGAAAACCGGACCATTCATTTCAAACTCAACAAAGGCGCCTCCGTGGCCGAAATCCGGGTGCTCAATCTCGACGGCGTGGTGCTGTCGGAAAAAATGGAGATGTACAACGGTGCGCCCGCGGGAACAAAGCTGGCCATTACCTGGCCCCGCATCATCGGCGATGAGCAGAACTTCAAAATCGAGCTCAAGGTCACGGATGTAGATGATTACTGGGCAGGATTCGAGGTGGTGCACTTTTATGGCACCATTCCCCATGAGGAAGTCATCTTTGAATCGGGCAAGTGGGACATCCTGCCTTCGGAAGCACCCAAACTCGACGACGTCATTCCCGAAATCGTCAAGATGGTGCAGAAGTTCCAGAAATTCAGCTCCCAGATGAACTACAGCCTGTATGTGGCCGGCCACACGGATACGGTGGGCAACACAGCGGACAATCGCCTGCTCTCGGAACAGCGGGCCAACGCGATTGCGTCCTACCTGATGAAGAACGGCCTTGCGAAACTGAAGATATCCATCCTCGTTCGAGGGTTCGGCGAAGAATCCCTCGCTGTGCAGACCGGCGACAATGTGGATGAGGCGCGCAATCGCCGTGCGGACTACATCATTTCCAACTTCCCGCCGTCCATGCCCGGCCCCGGCAGCTGGCGCCGCGTACAGCAGAAATAGCTTCGTTCCTTTCCGGACAGCCTACTTCACAGTCTTGATGACCGCCTTCCCGTCCCGGATGACCACTTTGAAATCGGAAACCCCGCCCTTCGCATCGCTGGTCTTCTTCAGGATGGCCGCCACCCGGTCGAGGGTGATGTTGTCCGTCGCTTCACCGGTCTGCTTGCGCGCGGTCACATAGGCCCGGTACACCGATCGGATCCGATCCTCGCTGAGCGAGGCGCCGGCCGCCGGCGTCACTGTCTTGCGCGGTGCCGGTTTCGGCGACGGGGGAGCCGGCTTCTGCGGCGGTGCGGACAGGGAACGGGGCAGCGGTGGCGGGGCCTTCGGCGGGGTTGCTCCCGTGCGGGGAGCGGGCGGCGGGGCCATGGACGGCCGACGGAAAAACGCACTCAGGGCTTCGCCGTCAGACTCCTTTGCGACGGCCGGCGGAGCGGCGGAGGTGGCGGGCATCCGCGCGCTGACCTTGAGCGACGACACCGGAATGGGCACCGCAGTGGGCTTTACCGTCGCCACGGCCGCATCCGGGGAGGCCGGATGCACGCTGTCCAGGGACGTGCCCCGCCGTTCCGCCTTCTTCTCCACGGAGGCAGCCGCCAGGGCCGCCAGTTGACCCAACTGGTCCGCCAGCGAAACCTTCTCGTCAAAGGGATCGTCAATGCCGTCGATCAGGGCTCCCGCGTCCACGCTGGAATCCGCGCTGCGATCTCCATCGCCCAGGGCCGATAGAGCCTGCTGTGCCAGCGCCGTTTCGTCGACCTTCTTTGAGCGCTCATGCGCCCGCCGCAGGTCCCGCTCGTAGGTGCCTTCTTCGATCTGCCGGCAGATCCGCTTCCAGTGGGCGCTCTGGGTCGTATACTTCTGCACCTGCATCTGAAACCGGAATCGCTGGGCGGTATTCTGAAACTTCTCCTTGCGCAGCACATTGAAACGCCGCTCCACATCCTTTTTGGGAATGAGGGGTTCGATCTTCTCGATGCCCATGAAATACTGGTTGAACAGCGCCGCCAGACGATCAATGGCGTTCTCCAGCTCCTTGAGCAACTGTTCCTGTTCGTTCAGTTCCATCCGGGCTCCGATTGGGGACGACCGCGTACCGCACCGGCATTATGGCACAACCACCACATGGATTGAAATTGATATCGCCCCGCTGAAGGCCGTGCTGCGTCACCGATCCCGGAAGGCGTACAGGCGGCCGTCGTCGCTGCCCACGTAGAGCGTGCCGTCCGGGCCCAGCACGGGACCCGCATCCACCTGATCGTCGGTGCGGAACTGCCAGATCGGATGACCTTCCGGGGACACGCAGTAGATGTTGCCATCCCGCGCACCGAAATAGGCGTAGCCTTCCTTGTCAGTGGTGACGCCCGACTGAATCCCGTAGAAATCCCCTTCCCCTTTTTCCACGGCGAAGCGCCATTTCTCCGCTCCCGTGACCGCGTCAAGGGCCAGCACCACCGGTGCATTGCCGGAGGTGGGAACGAGCAGTGTACCATCGGCAGAAAGGCCCAGGGGAGCCCGCACGGGCGCATCGGCAGAAACGCGCCATCGTTCCGTGTGATTGGGCGAAAAGGATCGCACGAACCCGTCGTCCGATGCCATGAACACGTTCCCATCGACATCCACAACCGGTGTGCTGTCGTTGTCGCCGCCGGTCTTCTCGCTCCACAGCACCTTTCCGCGGGAATTCAGGGCAAAGAACCAGTCGCCCTGCGTACCGAAATAGATGGTCCCGTCCGGCGACAGGGCCGGACTGGAAAACACCTTCGCGCGCCCCTGCCCGGCGGTAAACGCCCAGCGAAGCTCTCCAGTGCGAGGGCGCAGGGCAATGAGCTGCAGGTGGCACCCGAATACGACGGTTCCATCCGGGAGCAGCAACGGCGACGTGTCCACATCGTACCGCCCGGCCTCCGCCGCCGGTTCCCCGTTCTGCGTTTCCTGCGCAGTGACGAACCGCCAGCGTTCTTTTCCGTCTTCGGACAGCGCGAACAGCGCGTCCGTGTCGCTGCCCACGTACACGGTGCCGTCCTCCCCGATGGCCGGGGATGTCCATATCTTTCCGCCCGTCTCAAACTCCCACTTCTCGCGACCGCGGGCATCCACCGCGTAAAGACGTCCGTCATGGGAGGCCACATAAATCGTGGCACCGTCCGCGGTCACCGCCGCATCCGCGTAAATGCGCCCGCCCGTGCGGAACACCCAGAGCAGGGTTCCCCGGCGGGGCCCCGCCACGTCCGCCGCCCCGGTTCGACGCCCATGGCCGCGGAACATGGTCCATCCCCGTTTTCCCGCAACCGGATCGCCCGCGCCCGGAACCGCGCCGGTGGCCCGCGACAAAACCGGCCGGACCGGCGCTTTCTTCTGCTCCTTCGCGCTGCATCCCATCACGACCGCGAGGATGGCGGCGAAGAGAACGATGACACTGCACGTTCGATTATTCCAGCGAATCAATGCGATCCACCACGTCGGCAAATCCGGGATCCGTGTTGAGAATCTCGTTGTAGATCACCAGCGCCCGTTCCCCATCGCCCATGAGCTCGTACACCTTGCCCTTTTCATACAGCAGGGCCAGTCTCTCGCTCTCCTGAAGGCCACGGACGCGCAGGGCATCGTCAAACACCGCAATGGCATCCTCGAACCGTCCGGCGCCCACGTGGCACATGCCGATCATGAGCTCCGACGATATCTTCCTGGTCGGATCCTCGGCGGCAATGCGGAATTCGCCGATGGCGTCGTCCCAGAGACCCATATCCTTGTAGGCCTGGCCCAGATCAAAGTGGGTGGTGTGGTCGGACTTGGAAATCTGCGCTTCCACGCCCGCCTTGAACTGGGTGAACACCTCGTCGATTTCGACCGATGAATGATCTTCGGTGATGTCTTCGAGCTGCAGCGAACTCGACAGTTCGCTCATGGCCATGGGAGCCACCGTGGAAATTAACGGCGCCCCCGAGGCGGAACGCCGGGCTCCTTCCATGGCGGGCTTTAACCGGAGCAGCTCCGGATTGTCCGGATGCCGGGCCGAAAGGGTGTGGAACATGGCCCGCGCCTCGTCGACCAGCCCTTGTTCGAGAAAGAATTCCATTTCCTCCACTTCTTCGGAAATGTCCACCGGTGCACCGGGCGGATCAGATGGAACCGGTGGTGGCGCGGGTCTGCTGACGAGGGCCGCCGTTGGCGGCATCACGGCGGCCGGGGACCGGGGAGGCGCCGTCAGGGAGGGACGGGGCAGCAGGGACGGCCGGGGGAGCGAAGAAACCAAGGGAGATGGTGGCCCGGACGACATTCCCCGGGGCGGCGGCGGCAGCGACAGACCTCCCGGCATGAGCGACGGCCGCGGCAGGCTGATACCCCGTGCCGGCGAAGCGGGCGGAACGGACGCGGCCTTTGCGGGCGCCGCCTTCTTGACCGGAGGTTCTTCGATGACGTACTCGTCCCCTTCGATGATACCGTCGCCCAGTCCATCCCCATCCTCCACGTAGGGAATGTCGTTGATGGACACGGAGGTTTCCTCGTCCTCTTCCGCGTGAATCACACCGCTGCGGGATTCATCCACCCGCACATCCGCCACCGGCAGCAGGCCGGAATCCGCCGATCTGGCATCATCGTCCAGATCCGGCAGGCCTTCGGGCAACACCCCGCCGATATCGTTCAGGATGTCCCGCGCCCTGCGACTGTACGGATCAATTTCCAGAATGCGGTGCAGGTAGTACACCGCGCCTTCGGGCTGCACGTCCTTGAATCCATTGACCAGAACGAAAAGCTGCTCCTTGGCGCCTTCCCGATCGCCGGAAGACATCAGCACGTCCTTGAATCGCTCCCGCGCATCAATGTTGTAGTGGTCCAGGGCAAAAATCTTGTCGAAGTGCTCCATCGCCCGATCCATCAGGCCGTACTTGAGCAGGACGTCCACCTCGGAGAGCATTTTCTGCACGTCATTGTCGGGCGCGGCCGACACCGCCTTGTCCCTGTCCCTGACCACGGTCCCCGGGGACGGCAGGTCCCGGGCAATGGACGCGGGTGACGGCAGATCGTCCATGACGCGGGAGACGCCGCGCAGGCCGACGGCAGCGGTCCGGGACGGTTCCGCACCCGGTGCAGCGGTTCCCAGTTCCCTCCGGGCTGCCCGGTTTTCCGGATCGATCTGCAGCACCAGGCGGCAGTACTTCTGCTTCGCCGGCAGGTCGCCTCTCTCCGACGACAGGGTAATGAGTTCCAGATACACGGACACCGCTTTGTCCGGCTGGCCGAGGGCCGCAAAGACCTCCGCGAGCATTTCAAGGGTCTTCGGATCCCGCCGATCCCGGGCAAACAGAATCTGCAGCTTCGCCAGTGCGCGCTTGGGCTGATTCCGATCCATGTACATGATGGCGGATTCCCGGGCCACGTCCACCTGCGACTCATCCAGAAACAGCAGGCGCTCCGCCACCTTCAGATAATCGTCCACCCGACCCAGGGCCCGGAGACGATCACACGCCACCTTGAAGTACGCCACCGCCTCGTGCACCTTTCCTTCCGCAGACAACTCTTCTCCCAGGCGCAACCGGGCAGTGACATTGTTATCGTCCAGGGACACGATCCGCGTGAGGCTCGCCAGCAGCAGCGGTCGATTGTTCAGCCGGCCGGCCAGGTCCACGAGCTGTTCGAACTGAATCAGCGCTTCCGAGGTGAGCCCCAGGCTGAGATAGGCTTCACCGAGCAGCTCGAACACCCTGGGCAGCAGGGGATCCAGCTTGATGATCTGCTTGTAGACCGCCACGGCCTTCAGGTGGAACCCGCTCTTCTTGTACTGTTCCGCCACCCGCAGATAGGTCTCCGTCGCCTCGGCCCTTGAACCCATGCGGGTATACAGATCGCCGAGTTTCAGCCAGGTGCGGATATCATTGGGATCTTCCCGGATGAGCTTCTGGTACTCGGCCGCCGCCTTTTCAAACTGGCCTTTCCCGGCGAACTTCTGGGCCGCCTCCACAATCTTGCTTTTATTTATCGCCACGTGTCAGACCCAACCCGGATATCGATCATCAGCTGTTCAACTGTACGCCGTATTCTGCGCGTTTCGAGACGTCGCCCGCGCGCGGACATAAAAACGGAAAGGTACTTTACCGGTCGATACCCGCATGGTCAACCATCGGTTTCAAAACAGAAATAATGCGTGGAGCGACAGAAGTCAGAGCTGAGCGGCCAGTTTCGGGGCAATCATCCGGAGGAGGTAGCGACCCTTGCCGATGTTGCCTTCGCTGTCCACTGCCAGGGCCAGAAAATAATCGTTGTTCACCACCCGCAGGATCGTGGACAGCTTGTCCGTCCGGATGGTGAGTTCGCTGGCAGCACCGGTTTCCAGCTGCTGCGCCGCGTTGCGGACTTCCTTGAGCAGCACTGAAAACTCCATGCCGATGGTTTCAATGTCGGACTCCATGTCACCGGCCCAGGAATCGACCGCAATGCCGTCGAACCCCATCAGGATGGCAGCACGGCCGCCCTTCACATCCTTCACGGTCTCTTCAAGAATGGAGCCAAACATGTTTCCTCCGTCCGCAGTTCACGGGAACTGTAGTGCGTGACGGTCCACGCCGTCAAGGCACATCTCAATCCGGGCGTCGCTCAACCCCGCCGCTTCACCACGAATGCCGGCAGTCTCTCCTTGTTCTCAAAATCATCCTTGTAGGTCCAGGCTTCCTTTTTCGAATGGAATGGACCCACCCGCACGCGATACCAGGTGCCGCCTTCTCCGGGCATGTTGACCCGCACGAGGAACGAACTGTGTCCCGCCTTCTTCAGTCGCTGGGCCAGCAGGCTGGCTTCCCGCTGATCTTCGAAGGAACCCACCTGCAGGGTGAACACCCCCGCCTCCTCATCGCGGATCTTTTCCAGCACCGGCTCCTCATCGCCGCGGGGCGTCTCAAGGGTCACGGCGGCGAGTTCCTCCTCCTCCGTCATGACCGGCGCAGCGTCGTCCACGGTCCGCAGGGACGCAGGCACGGGGATCTTCTCCTGCTCCCTGGCCAGCCGATCGTGATAGGTGGTCGTCTCCAGCTCATCGGGAGGCGCCGGTTCTCCGGACTGCTCGTTGAGCTTCGACAGCAGGTCGGGCTCCGGACAGGGTTCCCCCGCCGGCCGGTTCCGGCTGCCCACCAGCACGCCGGTGGCGAATACCAGACCGGTGACGATGATGATCCCCGCCACAAGGGGCGAAATGTACCGGGTGCTGATTTCTACGGTGTCTCTTTTTTTGTATCTGCTCAGGTCCTGCATGGCTCCTCCTGGACTACATGTAGTACAGTGTAAGCAAGCATCCTTGAAAAATCAAATTTCCGGCGGAGGAATTCGTTCGGCCGCTGCCTCCCTGCTTCTCCCTAATCCCGCGCCAGTCCTTTTCAACTGTTAGCAGGAACCGCTGATGAACAGCAAATTTCAAAACAAACGGGCGGTTGACGACCCGCTGCATCAGTGCCAGCCTTCCCGGTCAGAGAAACGCCATGAAATTTTCAACCCGAACCCGCGCCGGACTGGCCGCTGTCCTGATCCTTCCGGCATTGATGCTCACCATGTGTACAAAGAACCTGCCCCCGACAACCGCCGGAACCTCCCAGCCGGAACCAATCCGCGGCGCCAAGGTGCTCGTAAAACCCGACGACGACCGCATCCCGCTGCTCATTGACGAATGGACGTCCATGGGGATTACCGACGTGTTTGTAAAAGACGACCTCTACGCCAGCAGTGCATTCCGCAAGGCCATCGCGGGTCACACATTCCGCACCTGGCTGATCGCACAGGTGTACTTCTGGGATCGAAACCACCTGTCGGACCATCCCGACTTTTTTGCGATCACCGATGAGGGCCGTCCCGCGAAGGCCGATCCCGTGCCGGGACAGGAAGAGGACACGGTCTGGCTGGAAATGGCCTCCCCTTCCAGTATCGCGTACGAGGAGCAGACCATCGCGCGCATCCGCCGCCAGGTGGCGGAATTCCAGCCGGACGGCATCAGTCTCGATTTCATCCGCTATTTCGCGTTCTGGGAGCTCGTCGCCCCGGATGCGAATCCCGCGTCCCTTCCGGACACCTGCTTTTCAACGGACAGCCTGACGGCGTTTTCGGCGGCAACGGGCATCTCCCTTCCCGAAGGACAGTCCACGCAGGCCATCGCCGATTTCATCCATGCCCACCATCCGGACGAATGGACCCGCTTCAAATGCGCGCGGATCGCGGACATGGTTTCGCGCATCGCCGCGGTCGTGCGGGAGGAAAAGCCCGATATCCGCATCAACCTCCACGCGGTGCCCTGGCGACAGGGAGACTTCAACGGCGCGGTCCGCCGGATCACCGGGCAGGACATGTCCCTCCTCGCACCTCTCGTGGACATGATTTCGCCCATGACTTACGCCCGGATGACCGGCCACGGTCCCGACTGGATCCACGAGGTCACCGCGGACATCCACGCCGCCGCCGGGCAGACTGTGCCTGTGGCGCCGGCCATCCAGTCCGTCGAAATGTACAAAACGGGCGCCGTGACGGATGCGCTGTTCGAGCAGTACCTGACAGAGGCCATGAAGGCACCGTCGTCGGGGGTGATTGTGTGGCCTTATGAACAGATGACGGAGAGTCAGAAAGAAATCGTCAAGCGGGTGTTCAACCCTTGAGCGCGCGGACGGCGGCGGTCAGCTCGGGCACCGCCTTGAAGAGATCCGCCACCAGCCCGTAGTCGGCGATCTGAAAGATGGGCGCTTCCTCGTCCTTGTTGATGGCCACCACCACCCTGGAGGACTTCATGCCCGCCACGTGCTGCAGGGCACCGGAGATGCCGCAGGCGATGTAGAGGTTGGGCGCGACGATCTTGCCCGTCTGGCCCACCTGGAAATCGTTGTGGATGAAACCCGAATCCACGGCTGCACGACTGGCGCCGACGGCCGCTCCCAGCAGATCCGCCAGCTCTTCGAGGATGACGAAGTTCTCCTTTGCCTTCATGCCCCGGCCGCCGCTGACCACGATGGCCGCTTCGGCCAGATCCGGACGGGTGGACACGGCTTTTTCAAAACCGAGATACTCGATTTTCGCCGCAACGGGCTCCGGTGCCGGTACCGCCACCGTTTCCACAGGAGAGGTGCCCGAAGGCGCGAGGGCTTCGAATTCGGTGGGGCGGATGGTCACCACTTCGATGGGAGTGTCGATCTGCACGGCGCCGTTCACGTTTCCCGCGTACATGGGGCGCAGGTAAGTGAAGCGACCGGCATCGAAGGACAACCCCACCACTTCGCTCGCCATGCCGGCGCCGATGCGGGCCGCCAGTCGCGGCATCACATCCTTGGCCACCGACGACGCGGGGGACACCACCATCTTGAAGCTGCCGGCAAGGAGCACCTGCTCGATGATGGGCGCAAGGCGTTCGGCCAGCGCGTTGCCCAGATCCGGTGCCTGGGCGGTGTACACCTTCGCCGCTCCCGCGGTCGCCAGCTTCGCCGTCGCCCCCGACAGATCGCTGCCGATGGCCAGCAGGCTGTAGGAACCGCCGGCAAAGGCCGCCGCCTGCTTCGCAAAAGCCGCAGCGGAAAAAACAGATTTCTTTACTTCATTGTCGGTCACATGAATGACAATCAGGATGTTGCTCATCGGTTCCTCCCCTACAGCACGCGGGCTTCGTCGCGGAGTTTCGCAACGAGCGTTTCAACGGAATCCACCTTTACACCGGCCTTGCGCTGGGCGGGCGCGGTAAAGCGCACCGTGCGCACCTTCAGCGTCTGGTCGACGCCCAGCTGGTCCATGGTGATCTGGTCGATGGGTTTTTTCTTGGCCTTCATGATGCCCTTCAGGGAGGCATACCGGGGCCCTTCCTGGTAGGCCTTCTGGCCGCAGACGGTGTTGTCCACACCGGTGGGGGATACAATGCGCAGGTCCACGGAAATGACAGCCGGAAACGCCACCTTCACCTTCGCGGCCCCGCCGTCCACTTCCCGTGTGACCACGGCGCTCGCCAGATCCGCGGGCACCTCAATCCGCCCGGCGAACGTGGCCTGGGGCCAGCCGAGGAGCTGGGCGAGGGACTGGGCGGTCTGGTTGGAATCGCCGTCCACCGCCTGTTTGCCCATGAGCACCAGATCGGGCTGTTCCTTTTCGACGAGTTTTGCCAGCACCTTTGCCACAATGCTCGAATCCAGCCGCTCGTCGTCGCCGACCACGAGGATGCCCCGATCGGCGCCCATGGCCAGGCACTGCCGCACTTCCCGCGATGCATCCTCGGGACCGATGGTGACCACCACCACTTCGCCGCGCAGGTTGCCGCTGCCGACGCCGTCCTCGAGAATGCGCAGGGCCGTTTCCACCGCGTATTCGTCAAAGGGATTGGGCTTCCCCTCCAGACCTTCGGATGTCACATGCAGGCCATCCTCACTGATCTTCACCTTGTTTGCATTGTCCGGGTCCGCGACCCTTTTCACGGGAACGAGGATTTTCACGCCACACCTCCTTCGATGGTAATGGTTGTTCGTTTCATGGGCGCCGGTCAGCACCGGTCAGGTCTTTTGGCACGAATCAGCCGTTTTGTACAGTTGCGGATGCCGGTTCCACGTGCTTCATGACCAGCCTGGCCACGGCGGGAACGGCGGACGCCACGTGCTGTTTGGCGATACCGCGCAGTCCCGCGTAAATTTTCTTGATGGCGTTCTTGTTCGAACGATCCATGAGGGCATCTGTCACTTTCAGCAGGTCATCGGCGATCTCCGCGTCCCGCAGCTTTGCCCACGCATCAAAGGGCCTGTCTTTCTTCGGATGGGCCCGCAGCCAGGTTTCGTACTGGCCGTCCAGCTTCGTCGCGAAGTCGTCGAGGAGGATGTCCACGGCGGTTTCGACAATGGTGGGTTTGATGGCCTTGAATGCTTTGTATCCCGTCCGGATCACCATGCCCGTCACGCCGGACTTCGACGCCACTTCCGCATCGACGAGGGCTGCGCAGTCCTTGATGACGACCGGCCTGTTCTGACTGTCCGAAATGCGATCCTTTACAATACCCATGCTGACTCCTGCTGAATGAGGTTGGTTCCGACGCGTCGATAGCAAAAAAGGCCCGCCGAATCAACCGCTTCATCGGCAATCCGGCAGCATTGTTCCGGCGGAATCATTGCCGCTTGACGGTCAAAGAGGGCGCCGCTATCGTTCCCGACATGGCCCGCAAACCCGCTTCAATCCTGCATGTTATCGTCGTCACGGCCATCGCCCTTGTCCCGGCGGACGCACTCTGTACAGACACCGCCCGGCGACTCGATTCGGGTTGGAGCGTTTTTACAACCTTCGTGCAGGACGGCATCGGCCACATCCTCTCCGGGCTGGACCACGCGCTGTTCATCATTGCGCTGATGCTGGCGGTTTACGGCTGGAAGCGGCTCGCGGCGGTGATCACCTCGTTCACTGTGGCCCACAGCATCACTCTGGCCCTGTGCGCCTTCAATCTGGTGAGCGTATCGCCGCGTCTGGTGGAGCCGCTCATCGCGCTGACGATCATCCTCGTCGCCGCCGAGTGTGCCCTTCGGGAAAAGCCGGAGGCCCGGGTGGCTGTCACGTTCGGGTTCGGCCTCATCCACGGGCTGGGATTCGGTTCCGTGCTCCAGCGGGACCTTTCTCTCTACAAAACGGATCTGGTGGCGCCCCTCCTGGGATTCAACGTCGGCGTGGAAATCGGCCAGTTGCTGGTGGTGCTGCCCCTCTTTCCGCTCCTCGTGTTCCTGCGCCGGGATGAACGGAACTATCGCCGCATCAGTCGCGTCGTCGCGGCCGTGGTGGGCCTCGCGGCGGCCTGGTGGTTCGTCCAGCGGATAATGGAGCTGCTGTCGATCTAAGGAATCGACATTCAGATCAATCTCAACTACGAAGCTTCTTTTGTACAATCAGTATCCTGCCTGACTCTTTGATTTTGAATAGCCCCGTCGCCGACGCGCACCCGGGTGAGAACTTCTTGTCTCAATGGTGTGCCAGCGTTACCCAACAATCCGCAAATTATTTTAATTATGTTGGGTAACACCATGAGCACGATTCAACATGTATTGCACGAAGAGTATGAACGCCTGAAAGAACTTGTGGTCGTCTACCTGAAGAAGCTGGAAGCCTTCCCCAGAGGTCGACCCCGGGTCAAAGTGGTACGTGGTTCGGAATATGTGTATTTGAATCGCCGCGAGGGCCACAAGGTTGTGGATGAATACATCGGTCGAGTGGATTCAGAAAAGGTGCAGGAGCTGTATGCACAGATTTCCAGACGAGACCAGGTGATTCGGCTTCTTGCAGAAGCTCGGCAGCAACTGAAGGACGTCGAGAGGGCACTGCGTGGAAAAGTCTGATACGTTTTTAATGGTTCTTCAGGCCCTGGAACGAGCCGGCGTATTGCCTCATTTTGTACTGGTCGGGAGCTGGTGTCTGGATGTGTATCGAAAGCAGTTTGGCAACCCGGCCAACATACCCGTCACGCGAACCCTGGATGCTGACCTGTTGATACCCCGTCGTGTATCACAGACGCTGAAAGTGGATTTGGCAGCGCTCATGGAAGAAATCGGATTTCTCTCCGTCCCGGTCTGCGCCAGGAACGTCGCCAGATGCTCCCGCAGCACCTCGTAGAGCACCTCCTGTTCGGGCGTGCGACGACGGTACTCGACCTGTGACAGTGGGAATGCAACCTGCACTCCCGGTCTTTCGGCCGCTCACGGAAACCGTGAAGGGATGACCCGGGAGAAGATCAGTACAGGCTGATGTCGTCGAGCCAGATGTCAACGGTGTGGGCGGTGTTCACGATGCCGAAGTCCACGGCCTGGAGCTTGGTCTTCGCCAGGGTGGTGAGGCTCATGGTATCGCCCCAGGTGGGCGTATGGAGTCCGCTGAAGGGCACCTGCACCGTGCTCCAGTTGTCCGAGATGGGCACGCCGGCGATGATGCAGAAGTGGCCGCCCGTGCCGTCCAGGTCGCCGCCGAACTTGCTGGTCTGGGTCTCCGCGGTGACGATGCAGACAATCAGTTTGTCGTTGTAATAGGTTTCATTGGAGTCTTCGCCAACCCAGTTCGTGGACGGATCGTCCACCGCCTCGATGTTGCCCTTCACCCGGAACTGCACGCCCGTATACGCGGTGCCGTCGTAACAGGCGCCGGCGCCGTTGCCACCGAGGAAGGCCAGGGTGATGCCCATCCAGGTCCAGTCCGCCTGGGCCGCCGCGCCGCCGGTCATGTGAAGGGCCGGATTGCCGGCGTCTTCTTCGATGCCGCCGCCCAGCAGAGAGAGCGGATACCAGCTCCAGCTGCCCGTGCGCAGGCCGTCCTGGCTCGGATTGGGGAAAAACTGCAGATTGACGCCTTCTTCGCGGGTCAGGTCATCCATGAGGCCCGTATCCGACGCGCCGATGCCCGGGCCCACCACCGTATCAATATCGCAGACAGAAGCCGCGGGAGACGGTTTCGCCGTCAGTTCGCCGGCCTCCACCGTGGCGAAGGTCGTGTCGGCGCAGCCCGTGAGGGTCACATTGCCCTTTGTCGGGTCGGCGGTAATCGCAAACCGGCTGGGCCCCAGCTTGCGGGTGTAGACGGGTTCCTCGCCCTGCACGCCGGCCACGGCATTCACGTCGTTGGCCGTGGTGACGATGACGCTGATGGGAGTGGCCCACTTCACACAGTCGGCGCTGGGCGTTCCGAAGTCGATGGTATCGCCGCTGAGGGTGGCCGTGCAGGCAGTGCGGGCATGGCGGTATTTCAGCACGTCCGCCGGAGCGCCGGTCCACACCTTGTTCTTGCGGTAGGCTTCGGTCAGGAAGTCGATGTGCGCCGCGTAGTCCGCCCGCAGGATGCCGAAGCCCACTTCTGCTTCAGGCGTGTCGTCATTGTTCACATTATGGAATTCGCGGATGGCCCAGGTGCCGGTTTCAATGGCATTCCAGACGTGGACGGACAGTACGTCTTCCGGATAATAAAGGGCGTATTTGGAATAGGCCCTCGGCCAGACATCGAATTCCAGAGTGAAGTCATTGGTGGGCTCTGCCGGATTCAACGGGGGATTCTCAAATCCGTCGTTATCATCGCGACTGCCGGACCGCGACCCCAGATGACCGGCGGACTGCACGGCGGCGATGGTCCCCGCGTCAAACGCATCAAACGGGAAAACGAACATCTCAACCGGAGCGCCGATCTGTTCCTCGATGTAGCTCCTTGCTCCCGTCACTTCTTCCGCCGCATTTGCCACTGTGATCTGCACATGGGACTTGGAGTGATTGAGAATGGTGTGCCCGTCCGCCGCCAGTTCGGCAAGCGTCTCCCAGTATGCATTTTCATCACAGGCGTCGGTGATCGCGCCAACACCGATCTTGAGGCCGGCTGCATCCAGGATGGGAATTCCGTTCCCCACGATGCCCATGACACTGGAATCGCCGATATCGTCGTGAATCATGGAATAGGCCGCCGTGGCATCGTCGCGCCAGGTGGCAATGCCTTCCATGGTAAAGCCCCCCGCGTCCGCTGCGGTTTCGCAGGCCAGTCCACCGTCGTCCACATCGCCGTCGGAATCCGAATCGCTGTCACCGTCCGTGTCGCCATCGGTATCGCCATCGGTGTCGCTGTCCGTGTCACCATCGGTGTCACCGTCCGTGTCGCCATCGCTGCCGAGACGAGTACCGTCTTCCGAGCAGGCGCTGTACGTGCCCGCGGCGGCAGCCAGAACCGCTGCGGGAAGGAACCGGATGAAAGTCCTGAGCAGATGTGTCATTTTTTTTCTCCTTCAAATCAGGTGTGGCACTGCCACAAAATGTACATTTCGAATCGCAATAACCGCGATTACACAATTATTGTACACCGATTCCGACGGTCTGCCACAGAAAAATGTTCATTTTTGAGTGAATGATTAAAAATGGTCATTCCTTTTAAATATGTCGCTGAAGTGGATGTTCATTCCAAAATGAATCGTTGGGCGGCAAATATCAGAATGGTTCATTGTTCTCTTGAAAATGTACATAATTCTGATTAAAATAGTACCGGTCGAAAAGACAAGTGCCCGGAATTGCAGTCAGATTCAACAGGTCTGCCGGCCGGTCACAGGACGGACCCCGATGACACCAACCAACCAGAACCAACCGACGTTCAACTGGCGCGAGCGGTTGAAGAATGCTTACGCCATCCACAACGTCATTACGCTGCGCCCGGAGCTGCCCGTCTATCTCATTCAGTGGGACAAGAAAAAACAGGTGCAGGAAGGCGAAAAACTCCTCGACTGGATGGATCTGGGCGAACCGAACAACCTCATGCTCCGGCCCCAGCACTTCGAATCCTATTACGGAAAGGACCACGTCCGGGACCAGCATTACATGGAGGCCCTGAAAGTGGCCGACGAAACCGATGCGGTGGTCATCCGGGAAATCTACGGCACCTGCGACCTGTTCCAGCCCCTTCCCCGGGAGGACAGCTCCGTGCGGGCGTTCATCCATGCGGGCCACTTCCTGCTGCGGTCTCCCGAGTGGGACAGCATTTCCCGTTCCTGGCGGGAGATGACCGGACAGGAGCCCGCAAGCGCCAACCGGGATTTTGTCCACTACGTGCGGATGCTCCTGAACCTGCCGGTGTTCGACGAGCCGGAAATGCTGCAGGCGTTGAAAGAATTCTTCGTGCTGTACGCCGAATATCTGACCGTCGGCCACGACGATGTGCTGCTGCGCGGCAAAGTGGACGAGCTGAACAGCAATGCGTTTGCGCGGTTCTGGCCCATCCGGGACTGGGTGGACTCCATCATCAGCCCCAACAAATTCCTGCCGCCCCCCTGGCATTTCGTCGGCAAGCTGACGGACTGGATGAAGGTGGGCATCGGCATCGACGCCCTGCCGACCACGGCCATGGCGCTCATGCCCCTCGACTCCCAGAAGGAAATGCTCGATCCGGTGCGGACCCTGCTGCGCAACGCGTCAATTCAGCGCGAATGCATCAAGTTCGCCAGGGAGATGCCGGAGACCGCGGCAACCAACCTGCAGGACTACGGTGTGTCCATCATCACATCGAGCAAGAAGGGAAAGAGCCGGGCCCGGGCGCGGCTGGAGCTGCGGGAGCGGGCGCAGAAATTCAAAGATTTCGTAGCCGAAAAATTCGGCGTAAACGCGGTCGTGGGTATCGGTCGATCCCTGTCGCCCGGCGCCCCCCTGCACGAATCCCATCAGGATGCGGTCCTGGCGCTGCACATGTGCGTGCAGCTCGAAAAGGATATCCTCTTCCATGACGAGCACGGCGGCGCTGAACAGTTCCGGTACGCCCAGCTCCAGCAGGCCGCCGATGAGCTGCTCGAAGCCCTCAACCGGGAAAGCAGCACTGCCCTGAAGCTGGCCTGCGACCGCTATGTGCAGTTCGTGCTGCGCTATTCGAACCAGCGCGTGGAAACTGTCCGGGGCCAGTTCCTCGCCACCCTGTTCCAGATGTTCAACACGGTGCAGCGGCGCAACCCCATGCGCAAGGAAGCGCGCCACACGTTCATCAACGACCTCACGCTGCGCATCGAAGAAACGCGCAGCATGGACCAGCTCATCGAGAGCTTCAACGAATCGCTCCAGCGCCTGTCGTTTGTTTCCACCAAGGCCTGGCGAGGTCCCAGCGTCATGCTGCTCGAAGCCACGCTGCAGTACCTGCGCGAAAACTACTTTGAACCATTGCCCCTGCCGGATGTGGCCCGAAAGGCCGGCTTCTCCGTTCCTGTCTTCACGCGGGTCTTCAAGCAGGCCACGGGCACGTCGTACCTCAACTACCTGCGCACCATCCGCATCGAGCACGCCAAGAAACTGCTGTCCACCACCATGCTCACCCTGGAGCAGATCGCCCAGGCCTGCGGGTTCAACTCCCAGCACCACCTGATCCGCTCATTCAAAAAGGTGACCGGTCATACGCCCGGTTCCTTCCGGAAGAACCATTCGGGACCGTCGGCCGAAATCTGACGTGACGAAACGGCGGACAGGCAGGACGCACCGGAACGAGCGGATTCATGAGCCCCAATTCACCGTTTGACCTACTGTATCGATGTGAGTAAAGTAACTGATGCTTTGATATCAGTTGCATCAACCGTCTTTCGACAATGGGAAGGTAGTCGCATGAAAACACTCAACAATTTCGTCAAACTGAGCCTGGTCGCGCTGTTCGCGGCCGCCTGCGGGCCCGCAACAACGGGAACGCAGAACCAGATGAGCGCCGACGAGGTGCAGACCGTCATGGTGGGGCAGACCGTGACGGTGGCCAAGCCGTCTCCGGCGGTACCCGGCGTGAACGTCCCGGCCATCAAGGTCAACACGGTGGGGTATCCCACGGGCTGGAGCAAGATGGTCATCTTCAACGTCGACCCCAAAGGCGCCGTCGTGAAGAACGCCGCCGGCCAGGTGGTGCTCAACATCACGGATGCGCTGGTGAAAAACTACGGCAAGGACGAAGCCTCCCAGGATCCGGTCTGGCAGGTGGACATCACTTCCGTCGACAGCCCCGGCACCTACACGGTGCAGGTGGGCAACCAGGTCAGCGATCCGTTTGTGGTCGACGAATACTGGAAGGTGAACCAGAAGGCCATCGTGGCGCTGGTGAAGAGCTTCTATTTCCAGCGCACCCGCACCTCCCTCGACATGCCCTGGGCCCAGTGGGACGGAGACCAGTACCTGCGCAAGGGCGTATCCCACGCCCACGACGAAGTCGGCTGGGACTACAATTTCTGGCCCGACAAGAAGGAAAAGTGGCAGAAGAGCGCAGACAAACTCTGGTGGCCCGGCGAGCAGCTGAAGAAGGGCTGGTTCGACGCGGGTAACTTTGACATGTACATCGACTCCACCGGTCCTTCCACGCAGATTCTGCTCACCGCCTACATGCTGAGCCCCGATCTGTTTGTCGACAAGGATCAGAACATCCCGGAATCGGGCAACGGCGTGCCGGACCTCCTCGACGAGTGCACCTGGGGTCTCGACTGGATCATGTCCATTCAGCAGAAGGACGGCGGCTTCCGCCACAGCGAAGCCGTACGCGCCTGGACGTCGGTCATTCCGGCGGACAAGGACGACACGGAGCGCTGGATTCGCGGCGTCAGCTCGTCTTCCACTGCCAAGGCGGTTTCCGTTCTCGCCATGGCATCGCAGATCTACAAGAACTTCCCCGCCTACGCGGAAATGGCCGCCAACTACGAAAAAGCGGCGAAGCTGGGCTGGGAATGGCTGAAGAAGAACACGGACCACATCCGCGCGGACGGCAAGGGCAGCCCCCAGCCCCTGTGGGATGACGGCGAAGGCCTGAACGACAAGGGCGCGCGTTTTGCCGCCGCCTCCGAAATGTGGCTCCGCTTCCGCGACCAGTCCGCCCTTGAAGTGGTCCGCTCCATGATTTTCAAGGAGAAGCTGGCCGAAGTGACGGACGTGAAGATCATCACCACCGGTTCCTGGGTCAACATCTCCCGCTACGGGCTGGCCAACCTGGCCCTCGACACCCAGACCCCCGACGACGTGAAGAACTATGCAAAAGAAATCATGAAGCGCTGCGCGGACGAGTATCTGGTTCCCCGCGCCGAAAAAGACGGCCACCGGGTGGCCACGGCCCTTGACGAATATTACTGGGGACACAACGCCAACCTGGCGGAGAAAACCCACATGCTCGCCATGACCGCGAAGATCACCGGTGACAGCAAGTACATGGAAGTCGCCCGCGACCAGTGGCACTGGCTCATGGGCCGCAATCCCAACAGCTATGCGATGGCCACCCGGGTGGGCAAGGGCGTCACGGCCTTCTACCATATGGAATGGGGCCCCTTCGATCCGCCGCCTCCGGGCTTTGCCATCGGCGGTCCCAACGCCACCAAGCTCTCCGCCATGGCGCCCGGCGCTCCCGCGAAGGTCCTGATCTGGGATAACCCGGAAAAGACCCGCATGGGTACGCCGGCCCACACGATGTTCCACTGGCGCCAGGAAGACCTCTGGGATGCGGGCTTTGCCGAAGAAGGCAGCTGGGAAGTGGGCTGGTGGGAAGTCACCGAAACCGACCTCCTCTACAGCTCCGACTTCGTCCTCGCCGGCATCGCCGTCCGCTGATCTCCTCTCCTCGACCTTTTTCCTGACCGCTTTTCAACGAAATCGTCCACCCCTGCTGAACGGGGTGGATGAGAATGGAGAGGCAACCCACCAATACGATGACTGCAGGGTCATGCACCTTCCGACAGGGAGGGACAGCGTGCAATAGTGGCAGTTTCGGCCGGATTGAGATAGAAAGACATGCATGAACCGGGCGAAGATCAAGCCGGAGCTCCTGCGGTGGGCATGTGAGCGATCCCGAATTGACAAGACTGAACTGGACGTGCGGTTCCCTCAACTTCGCGCATGGGTTCAGGGCGAAAAACAGCCGACTTTCCGTCAACTTGAAATTTTTGCGAGAACCACGCACACCCCCATCGGTTTCCTGTTTCTGCCAGAGGCCCCGGAAGAAAAGCTTCCTCTTCGCGACTTCCGAACGACTGCGGGCGAGTCTTCTCGTCCCAGTGCCGACCTCCTGGATACGGTGTACGCCATGCAACGCCGTCAGCAATGGCTGCGCCAGGAGCGAATTGACAGCGACGCAGGGACCGTCGACGTGGTTGGAAGCGCGCGGCTCATCGACGATCCCGTTGCCATCGGGCAGGAGATGCGACGAATGCTCGGTTTTGAGAACGGATGGGCATCTCGCGTATCCAGTTGGGAGAGCGCCGTCTCCGAGCTGCGACAGGCAATCGAGCGAATCGGCATCACAGTGGTCATCAACGGCGTCGTTGGAAACAACACGAGCAGAAAGCTCGATGTGAGGGAATTTCGCGGATTTGCAGTCATCGACGCCCATGCACCTCTCATCTTCGTCAACGGTGCAGATTCCAAGTCGGCCCAGATGTTCACTCTCGCGCATGAGCTGGCCCATGTGTGGCTCGGATCGGAAGGGGAAGGCGTTAGTGGATTCGATGGGATTTTCCCGGGAAGCGGACGAATTGAAACATTCTGCGATCAGGCGGCAGCCGAGTTTCTGGTGCCCGCTCGCGAGATGAAAGAAAAATGGAAGGAAGTTCGAGGAGCGTCTGATCCATTTGTCCAGGCTGCACGGTTCTTCAAGGTGAGTCCCGTTGTCGCCGGACGTCGTGCAATGGATCTTCGTCTGGTGAACCGCGAAACGTTCTTTCAATTCTACAGGGACTACACCGGGCAACAACAACAGCGGGAGAAAGGTGCGGGTGGTGGTGGCGACTTCTACAACAACCAGAACACCCGAATTGGAAAACCCTTCGCATTGAGCGTTATTCACGCCGCACTGGAAGGCCGCCTGAGCTTCAAAGAGGCCTATGCATTGACAGACCTTCATGGCGGCGCATTTCAGGAATATGCCCGCCGGCTCGGGGTATGGCTGCCATGACCGGATCTCCTTTCTACCTGCTGGATTCCGACGTGTTCATCACGGCGAAGAATACCTACTATGCTTTCGATATCTGTCCGGGCTTCTGGGACAGTCTGCTGGAAATGCATCAAAGGGGGCGGGTTTTCAGCATTGACCGCGTGCACGAAGAACTGCTGTTCGGCCGCAAATCCGAGGATTTGGTGCAATGGGTGAAAAAGCAGGTTCCCGCCAGTTTCTTCATCGACAGCGACGAGGCGGTTGGCGACAGGTACGGGGACATCATGCTCTGGGCGCAGCGCAATACACAATACAGCGGAGGTGCCAGGGCCAAGTTTGCCACCGGCGCCGACGGATGGCTGGTGGCCTTCGCCAGCGTTCGCAATGCCGTTGTCGTTACAAACGAGCAGCCTGCACCACAGTCGCAGGGCTCAATCAAGCTGCCGGATGTGTGTCAGGCATTCAACGTCGTGCATGAAAACATTTTCGACATGCTGAGGAAATTGCTCGTCCAGTTCAATTTTGCGAAATCCCCATGAAATTGCCCCCGGGGATTCACATGGAAAACCGATAATCAGGACCGTTTGGCAAGCACAATCAACCACACGCTCCTTGAAAACACCAACATCCCCGCCCACTGGCATTCCAGCATCGACGACAGCGCGAAATTCATCTACTTCCATCCACCCACCGCCGGCAACCCCGCCGTCCGCTGATCTCCTCTCCTCGTTTTTTTTCCGGACCACTCCCCTTTCGCGCTGACGCAAAAACTGCTGCACCGCTGTGGCGCATGGAGTATCATGCAGCCATCTGGATCAATCGCGCGCAGGCGCAACAACAAGAAAGGACTAACCATGAACAGCAGATGGATCATGCTGGTTTCTGCGGTATTGCTCGGATGGGCCGCGGGATGCTCCAGCGGAAACGACCAGGCCCCACCGGGCACAGACACGGACACGGATACGGATTCCGACACGGATACCGATACCGATGCCGACACGGATACCGACACCGACAGCGATGCCGACACCGACAGCGATGCCGATTCCGACAGCGATGCCGATTCCGATGGAGACGCTGACGAATGCAGCTCGCTGGCAGTCACCTACCGGGACTTCACCTCCGCCCACCCCGACTTCGAGGAAATCGACGCCTACACGGACACGGACGGGGAATTCGACGGACCCGAAAAATCCTGCACCGGCTTTGTTCTTTCCGACCTCGGAGCGGACGGAAAGCCCGTGTACAACACCGCCGTGGACGGCACCTGTGATGAGCTGAAACCCTGGAACGAAACCATCACCTATCGCCACATCGCGGGCGAGGCCGGCTTCAACCAGTGGTACAACGACGTGGACGGGGTGAACCAGCGGATCGAAGGCGTCATCTCGCTGGTCGATCAGGGGGACGGCACCCACGTGTTTGAAGACACCACATTCTTTCCCCTCGGCGTCGACGACGGCTTCGGCGCCGAAGCCGGGCAGCTCGACAACAACGGCGACCTGCAGAATTTCCTGTTCACCACCGAGGTGCACACCCGGTTCACCTACAACGGCGGCGAAACCTTCTCCTTCTCAGGCGACGACGACCTCTGGCTGTTCATCGACGGCCGGCTGGCCATCGATATCGGCGGGCTGCACCTCGCCGAAGAAAAAACCGTCGACCTGGACACGCTGGGCCTCACGGCGGGGCAGATGTACGATATGGACATCTTCCATGCGGAGCGCCACACAACGGACTCCAATTTCAAGGTCACCACCACCATCAGCTGCTTCGTTCCGCCCATCGAATAGCCGCCAAAAAAGTCAACAGACCCCTTGAAAGCCGGATTCTTCGACTGTATAAGCGCGGGGAACGAGAAACCACGGGTTTCACAGACTGAGAGGCAGATATGGCAAAAGCAGAAAAAATGAATCGCAGCGTGAGTTCGAAGGTGCAGCGCGGCGGCGGTACGGAAGTCAAGCTCCCGCCCGGCGTCCACTCCGTCGACAGCCACGGCAACGTCTACGCATCCATTCCGGAGTTGAGCCGGGTACAGCCCAAGTATTTCACGATGGATCAGCTCCGCACCGCCCTCGCGGCCGGCCAGCTCACCACGCTCACCGAAGAGAGCATGAAGGAACTGGAAGCCACCATCGCGAAGTCCAAGTAGTCTGCACGGCCCATGGGCCCTCGCCACGCGCCGATCCCCCTTCTGCCATCCGTCGACGTTCCGATTCGCCGGGAACTGCAGCAGCTGTACGACGAGCTGGACAAGGAACTGTCCGCCCTCGGCGCGGCCTGCACTGCCTGCGGCGACTGCTGCCGCTTTACCGCCTTCGGCCACGAGCTGTGGCTCACGTCTCTGGAGCTGACTGTCCTGCTCGACGCGGCCGGACCGCCCGGGCCTGCCTCCGACGGCACCTGTCCCTTTCAGTCGGAAGGACGCTGCACCGCCCGGGATGGCCGGGCCCTCGGTTGCCGCATCTTCCACTGCCGACTGGACCCTTCCGCCATGGAACGGCTGCACGAAACATTCATGGAACGTCTGCGGGAGCTGCATGCCCGCCACGACCTGGACATGACCTGGGGCGAGTTTCTGTCCAGCCTGTCCGCCCTGCGCTGAAAGGAAATCAGATGGCGAGGTCCGTTTCGGGGACCAGTCCGTGGACGAACCCGTAGGACTGCACCTCGTGCCGGGTGGGACGCAGGATGTCCACCACCGGGGAGGTCCGGATGACCTGTTCCTTTTCGATGCTGTAGAATTCCAGGCGCCGTCCCAGAAACTCGCTGCCGGGTTCCGTGGGCCGCATCCGCATGCCGATGGCGCCGTGGCCCGCAATCCAGACCTGGGTCCGTCGATCGCGGACGGCCATGCATTCGCCGGCCCGCACATGGTATTCGCGGTTCTGGGTCAGAAAGCAGATATGGACTCTTCTGTTGTGTCTCTGTTTTGTCATTCCCGTTCTCCTTGGCACGCGGTCAACGGCGGGAGATCCCCCTTTATTCCATTTAGCCCGCAACGGCCGTCCGGGTCAAAAAACCGGCATCCCGTGAAAAAAATCACCGGCAGCGGAAGTTCGCGAATTGTATTTCCGCCTGTAATTGTCATAGAATGGGGCACCACTTCCGCAGCGGAGACAGACCAGATGGACCAGGATCAAGCCAGAAAAGCCATCACCGACTGGGCCAGGGAATCCTGGGGCCGCTTTCTGGACGTCCGGGAAATCAACATCGTCCGCCGCGCCACGGGACGGGTCTGGACCGCGGAGCTGTACTGCACCACCAGGGAAGGGGACATCCACGTGGGCAACGCCACCCTGGACGACCGGGGCGAAATGATTGAGCTGCTGGACGTGGACGGCATGGTGGATGCCCTGGTGGCGGTCCGCACGGCTGCCAATCAGCTGCCCGCGGATGGCCCGACGGCGGAGGACGACTTCGGTGCCCTGGCGGACGACACGGACTTCTCGTCGCTGGCCGACGAGGTGGACGGGTTTTCCAGCGGCGACGACATGGACAGCGTGTTCAACGCGGTGGACCCGGACACCCTGCACCATCAGGCCAACCAGCTCATCGCCACCGGCGAACAGGAAAACCTGCTGGCGGCCCGGGACATCCTGCCCCAGCTCCTCGCCTACCAGGACCGGCGGGGCCCGGTCCTGCAGCAGATGGCCGAGCTGGAAATGCTGCTGGGCGA
>JAKQNG010000109.1 GCA_029565915.1 Deltaproteobacteria bacterium | reverse complement strand
GAGGTCTTTTCTTGGGTTTTGGGCTGCATCAAATCACCAGCTTTTCGGGCCGATCGGCGGTTTCATGGTGATTTGATCACGAATCACAACGAAAAGATATCAATCTTCCCGGGGCCTTTGCGGTTTTTCAGGGACGACTATTTTACTTTCATGCGAAAGTTCCAGAAACGATTGCACCCCGGGAGGGATTGAATCTGGAATCCGCCGCCAGTGATTTCCCGGGCTGGATTATTGAATATTGCATCCGACCGGGCGCACAAGACAAAATCTGACGCGCCGCCGCTGTATATTCAGGGTGAGGTAAAAAAGGACAGAGCAAATGGCAGATTGCCAACAACGATTCACTGTAGACCGGTTCATGAACGAGAGCGATTATCAAACGAACCTGCGTTTCACACAGTCATTGTGGAGAGCCGCGCAGGGCCTTCCCATGGGCAAGTTGGGCACCTTGTTGCCCACCAGAATGGCAAAAAAGACCCTGGTCAACTTTCTGGACGACACCGTCAGGGACGTCGTGCGTGCGGAGGTGGAGGGCCCCAAGGCGGAAGGCAAGCTGTACGGGGAACCCCGTATCTACAACAACCTGCTTTCCAGTCAGCCCCTGTGTTTTAACCTGTTTGCCCACCTGCAGCAGGACCTGGACCTGGCTACCCGCGTTTTTGCCCGCAGATTTCCCGACCGGGTGAAAGAGGTCGCCGGTGTCGAATTTGAATGGTCCCCCGGGCGACGCGATTCCAGGTACACCGGTGATCGGACTGCATTCGATGTGTTTGTCACCTGCAACACACCATCTGGAGGTAAAGGCTTCGTCGCCATAGAAGTGAAGTATCACGAGGATCTGAGCGGCAAGGCCACCGGCCTGCGAAAACGGTACTGCGAGGTGGCTGAGACGTCCGGGTTGTGGAACATGGACGATTTGGATGATGTCCGGGAATCTCCCACCGGCCAAATCTGGCGGGATCACCTGTTGGCGCTCTCCATGTTGCAGGCCGACGACAGCTGGGAGAGCGGCCGGTTTGTGATGCTGGCCCCGAAGGACAACGAGCCATGCGCCGATGCCGTTCAGAAGTACCAGGAGCTGATGCAGGACAGCGAGACCTTTGCGTATTGGCCGATGGAGTCCTTTGTCGATGATATCATCGAGGCGTGTGCCGGCACGTGGATTCACCAGTTCAAGAAGCGGTACCTGAATATCCGGAAGCCTCCCGAGGATGCGGAAGTGGTATTGCACCATGGCCCGGGGTGGAAGCCGGACAAACGGTGGCGCCAGCGCAACATCGCGAAACTGCGCAGCGAGGTGAACCGCGAAGTACTGGAATCACTTCTGGCGTTCATTCCGTTGCTGGAGCAGATGAACGAAAAGGAAGAGGAATTTGGAAAATGGTTGGATGGTGGCGAAGTGGAGCCGGGTGTTCACTGTTTACCGTACTTTTGGGAAGATTCGATTGTCTGGGAGGTCACCAACAGATTTCTGGATGCCAACCTGCAAATCCAGTTCAACTGGCACCACTGGCACCAGGGCCGCAACCTCATGGCAGGCGACAAGCCACTCCAGAACGACTTCCTCGCCCTGTGCATGTTCTTCACGGCCATCATCCGCAACAACCGTTTCTGCGAAGGCGCCCTGGCAAGCGCATTCCGCAGCGGACAGGTTCTTCGAATTCTGAAGGGCCTGGAACGATCCCGGGACCAGATTGATTGCTCATGACCCGCACCCCCAAAAGTTACCAACGGCAAAAAGGGGCAAAAATGACAGAATGTCAGGACCGTCTATAAAGAAGCCTGTCAACAGGAAAGACGGAATCAATGACGCGATTGTCAGTCCTTTGACAGAGCATCCAGTACGAGCGAAGCAGGGGCCCTTGTAGTCTCTGCATGAACAGCTGAATCGTCATCTTCACCTCACCTCGAAAGAACCGTCGACTCTGTTTTTGCCGGCCATGATACGTACAGACACGTTCAACCGTCTATCGAGCTCTCGCCGCCTGCCCGAAGGCGCCGCAAGGCATTGGAGCATGGCAAAATCAGATATACGCGGAAGAGGATCAGCCGTCCCCGGGATCTCACCGAAGTGGATCATGGTCCTATGGATCTCTCTTCCTACCCTGAGTCATCGTGGTACTTTCTCGATTGCGGTATCGATTCGACCAGTTCAACTCAGAGATTCTGCACGGCCGGTTGGCACGTCTTCTTTTTCAATCCCTCCCGAATGTCGTCATTGTATTTCTTTCCGGATTTCCAGACACCGAACACGGTGGCGGCGATGGCCCGCACCACCGCCTGTCTCGCGGCACGAGGATGAATCCCCATGGCGCTCATGATTTCATATTTCCGGCGGAACGCATTATTGGAGCGAAGCGCTGAAACCGCTGCATTGAAAAACACGCTCTTCAGCAGCGATTGTCCGAGCGGACGCTTCGAGCCGTATGATCGCCCGTTGCTCGTCTGCTCATGCTTCACCAGCATGGCGTATGAAAACAGGTGATACTTGTCTGCAAAACGCTCTGTCGTCACAATGATCGCTACGAGTTGATTCGCACGCGTTGCGCCGATGCCGGGAATCGTGGTCAGCCTTCTCATTACAGCGTTTGCGCGCACATTTCCTGAAAACTGGTCCTCAAAACCATTCTTCTCCTCTATCAGCACTTTCATCTGGCGCAGCAGCGACAGAGCAATCATCCGCTTGTATTCCGGAAGCTGCTCCACGAGCGCCTCATCCGCGTAAAAACTCTGCGCATCGGGCGTTGCAATGGCCGATTGCCGGTACAACGCGCGATAACGATTCTTCGTCCGTGTCAGCTGTTGCGTTACGTCAACATGAGCAGACACCAGATCCCGCAGTGACATGAAACCGTGATCACTGTGAAACACCTGCACATATCGCTCCTGCCGCAGGTCATCGGCCAGCTGTGTTGCATCTACGCGATCGCATTTGGCACCCCGCCGTTCCGGCGGCTTGCAGACGATCAAATCGTCGACTTCGTTTCTCAGCAGCAGATAGAGCCAGTGTGACACCACACCTTCTTCAAAAATCAGCTTCCGCGGTCTGCGAATCGACCGGATGAGCTGCAACAACGCCCCTTCCGTCGTTGCCACGCTCCCCTGGCTCTCAATTCGTCCGCGTCGATTCTTCACCACGTAAAAACTGCTTCCGCTGTGGGCATCCAGGCCGATATACTTCATGGGCGGCATCTCCTTTCCTGTGAATTGTTTGCGTCAACAGATTCTACAGGAGCAAGGCTGGATGCCGCTTCTTTATTGTGCCGTCCCGCTCGGCTGTCCCGCTCGGCTTACCGCTCGGCTTATCCCGCTCGGCTTACGCTCGGCTTACGTGGGCGTCTTCTCCCTCTATCAGCGCCGCTGACCGATTCATCCGTTCTATGTGAAAGGAATGCCGCTACTCGAAGATCGTCCGGACAGGACGGAAGCTGATCGTGGATTCACGACTGGGTGCGTCGCGATAAATGCGTTCGGTAGGACGGAGCAGACACCCGGTATCTGAAACATGACTTCCGCGCAATTCAATTTCTTCACGGAACGTTGAGTTGACAGGATCAGACACGTTATCGTCGTCAGCAGGATAATTGACTGCTCTGCCATTAAAGTACCAGTCAACCCACTCCTGTGTATTTCCCAGCATGTCGTACAGTCCCCACGGATTGGGAAGTTTCTGCGCCACCTGGTGAACTTCGTCTCCGGAGTTATAGCAGTACCAGGCGATGTCATTCAGCGAGGGCTGATCGTTACAGGAACTGATGGGTTCTGGTAATACATCGCCGCCGTAGGTGTGCAGATCTGTTATCCCGGCCTTGGCGGCGTATTCCCACTCGGCAGTTGTCGGCAGACGATACCCGGGACAGGAATAGTTGTCGGCATATCTGTGGATATCTCCGGCACAGCGGAATGTCGGCGAATACTGGTTACAGGCCGGGAACAGCGTTCCTTCATCATTCATGCAGCCTGTTCCCAGCTCATTCGCGCATGTCTCCAGGTTGTAACAGGGATCGAGTCCCTCGAGCCTGGACAGCTTGTTGCACCATGCTGCCGCTTCAAAAAAGTTCACCATGGAGACAGGTTTGTTTTCACCGGAAAACCACGATGTATGCCGCAGATCCAGTGCCTGCCATTGCGATTGCGTCACTTCCGTTTCCGCCATCACGAACGACCGCGTCAGAGTCACAGTCACTTCAACTTCCGAGTTGGGAGAACGACATGGTGTATCTTCCGGAGAGCCGAAAATAAAAGATCCGCTTTCAATGGTAACCCAGTTAATTACAAGGGCTTCCTCATTCCCGGTGAGCATGTCTGCATCGGTGTTCCAGTCGGAATCCTGTGGTTCAACGGTATCAGAAGCGCTGTCGAAAGAGTCAGAACCAGACGACGTGTCCGTGGAATCGTCGCTGTCGTCGGACGATTCGAGCCCGGATGACGTGTCCGTATCCTGATTACCGGCAGCGTTCTTCCCGCAACCGCAGAAGAAGATTGCGATCACCACCCCCATGACAGCAGTGCATTTCATGACAAGCAGAATACCACAGAAGAAATCCGCCTACTCGAAGATCGTCCGCACAGGCCGGAAACCAGTAACATCCCGACGATCATCGGTGTAGTTGTAGAACCGGCTGGAAAAACGAAGCAGGCATCCAGTGCTGTCGAAGTATCGTCCCCGTGTTTCCATGGTTTCATCGAAAGCTGGACCGATGGGATCTGTCACAGCTTGGTCCGGATGTTCATAATCCAGCGTCAGTCCGCCTCCGAAATAGTAATCAGTCCATTCCTCGACATTTCCGAGCATGTCATACAATCCCCATGGGTTTGGCAGCTTCTGTGCAACATCGTGGACCTCTTCTCCGGAGTTGTTGCAGTACCAGGCAATCTCATTCAGCGATGGTTGTTCGCTGCAGGAACTGATGGGTTCTTCCGACACGTCGCCACCATAGGTGTGAGCATCAGATATACCGGCCCGGCTGGCATATTCCCACTCTGCGCTGCTGGGAATCCGATAGCCTGGACACGAATACCGATCTGCAAAGCGATGAAGCTCACCGGTACAGATGAATGCCGCTTCATATGGACCACAGGAACGTGTGGCAACTCCACCCTCGTCGAAACAGCCGGAACCAACCTGATTCGTGCAATTGTCGAGATCATAGCAGGGATCAAGACCTTCAAATCTTGATAACCGATTGCACCAGGCGGCCGCTTCGAAGAAGTTAATAAGTGTGACCGGTTTGTCGGGTCCGATTGCCCACGATGAATGTGTGAAATCCAGAGCTTCCCACTGCGCTTGCGTGATTTCGGTTGCGGCAATGACAAACGGGTGTGTCAGCGTAACGGGAACCTGCTTCTCAGATGGAAAGGAACACGGTTCACCTTCTGCAGAGCCGAATATGAAAGATCCAGCGGGGATCTGAATCCAGTCAATGTCGGGTGAGATTTCATTCCCGGTTAGGTTGTCGACGTAAAGGACCGGTTCGGTTTCGGAGGTGGAATCTGTTGTTTCGCTGGAGGTACTGACGACAACAGAATCACTTGTTGATTCGGTGTCTCGGTTGACAGGATGCTTTCCGCTGCACGCAGTTCCTGCCGCAAAAAGCAAATATAGAAGCCACTGATTCTTTTGCATGATATGAATTTCTCTAAATGCAAATGGAGTTTTGTTAGTACACATCAGTAGGCAACCCCTGCTTTCAACGCAATGTTCCTGAAATGATCGAGCTTGGGACGATCATCATCGTTATTGTAAATACTTCGGGCGACTCCTTCCACGTCTATTGTGGACCCCGAAAATCGGACAGGCTGCTAATATGAATGCAGCGGCTGTCGACGGAAGGGTTTTCAATGACAAAGCAGAGAAGAACATTCACGGCTGAGATGAAGGCAAAGATCGCTCTGGAGGCGCTGAAGGGCG